>JBBARJ010000057.1:0-13790 GCA_040399825.1 Gemmatimonas sp. | reverse complement strand
AGGCCAGGAACAGCACGGCCACCGTCACCGCCGTGAGCCCGGTGCGTCCGCCCGCCTGTACGCCGGCGGCGCTCTCGATGTACGCGGTGGCGCTCGAGGTGCCCAGCACCGCGCCGGCCACGATCGCGCCGCTGTCGGCCAGCAGCGCCTTGTTGAGCCGGTCCATCTTGCCTTCCTTCAGCAGTCCGGCGCGCTTCGCCACGCCCATCAGCGTGCCGGTCGCATCGAACAGCTCGATCAGGAAGAACACCAGTACGACGTTCAGGATGCCCGCTGACAGCGCGCCCTTGATGTAAAGCTGCAGGAAGGTCGGCGCGATCGACGGCGGCAGCGCGAACACGCCGCCGAAGGTATTGCCGCCGAAGACGAACGACAGCAGCGTGACGGCGAGGATGCCAATCAGGATCGCGCCGGGCACGCGCCGCCGGTCGAGCACCGCGATCAGGAAGAAACCCAGCACCGCCAGCACCACGGTGGGTGAATGCAGATCACCCAGCGTCACGAAGGTGTCCGGCGAGGCGGCAACGATGCCGGCGCTCTTGAGCGCGATGATGGCCAGGAACAGCCCGATGCCCACCGTGATCGCGCTGCGCAGAGCGTGCGGGATGCCGCGGATGATCAGCTCGCGCAGCCGGAACAATGTCACCACGAGGAACAGGCAGCCCGAGATGAACACCGCGCCCAGCGCCACCTGCCAGCTGAAGCCCATGCCCTTCACGACGACGTAAGCGAAGTACGAGTTCAGCCCCATACCGGGCGCGATCGCGATCGGGTAATTCGCGTACAGGCCCATGATCAGCGAGCCGAGGGCGGCGATCAGGCAGGTGGCAACGAACACCGCGTCGCGTGGCATGCCGGCGTCGGCGAGGATCGACGGGTTCACGAAGACGATGTACGCCATCGTCAGGAACGTCGTGAGCCCCGCGACCAGTTCGGTGCGGACGGTGGTGCCATGCTGTTCGAGCTTGAAGAGCTTTTCGATCGTTACCACGATGGTCTCCGGTGCCAATAAGCCCTGGTCCCGTTCCTCACGGCCGCTGGTGTGAGGGCAAGGCGCGAAACCGCGTCGTTACGGGCGCTGCGTTCTCGTCTAGCAGTTCCCATGTGATGCCTCCACACACGACGCGATGAACCGCGCGAACGGCGCGATGTCCTCGCGAGCGCTCGCAGCGTCCAAGGCAGCCATGTATTCGCTGCGCCGCTCCACGCGGATAATCGTCCACGGGTAGCCCCCCGAAGCGAGCATCACGTTCATGAGGAATCGGCCCATCCTGCCGTTCCCATCCATGTACGGATGCACGTACGCGAAGGCGAAGTGGCCGAGGACGGCCCGCACGCCAGCATCGGGCTCATCGGTGAGCAAGTGAAAGAGTGCCGGCATGAGGTCGCGCACCGCGTCCCGCGGTGGCGGCACGTGCGCCGCGTTGCGGATGAAGACCTGATCGTTCCGGTATCCCGCGAGGTCCGACGGGGTGATGACGCCGGCGTCCACACTCGGCCCGAAGAGGTCGCGGTACCAGCGGCCATGCTCGTCCCTCGCCACCGCCCCCGCCTCGGCGCCCTCCAGCACGCGCTGGACGCTCCCCTGCACCGCGGCGTGGGCGCGCCAGTAGCCGTGGGCGGCCATGGCGTTCCGCGCGTCCGCGTCGGCCACGTGCGCCGCCGGATTCCAGTCGCCGGTCGCCACGCGCGCGATCAAGCCGTCGGTGACGCGATATCCCTCGATGGACAGCGAATGGTACGCATCCGCGGTGTATGCCTCGGCGACGGCGTTTAGATAGCGCGCCACGTCAGCCGGTCGCCCGGGAGCTGGGGGCATCGTCGCGATGACGGCGTCTCGCATGCGGGTCCAGAGGAGCTGCAAGCGGCGCACGTAGGGCGACACGGTTCGCAGGCCGCCAAGGCTTGGGAGCGTGGTCTCGAACGGGTTCGTCTCGCTGACGCTGTAGCCGACCGTGCGGAACGTGCCGATAACATCGTCGGCCAACGCAGCGCGGCCGACCGCCCGGAGCGCGCCGGCCAATCGGCCTGCGACGGCGCTGTGTCCGCCGGCCAGCAGAGCGCGCGTCAGCTCCGACGCGTCCGGCAGTCCGGCGAGTGCGACCTGCGCGTCCAGCGGGGCGGTCGCGAAGAACGTGGGGGAGACGCGGATCAAGGCGGCCGGCACCGTGAGCACCCGGAGCCCGGCCCGAACCTCGATCTGGTCGGGCGCCGGGAAGTCGCGCGCCTTGTAGTCCAGGAGCGAGCACCCGTCCGGCAACGCCAAGACGTTGTTGGTGCCACGCGGGCTGTGGACGATGAGCTGGCGGGGGAGCACCATAGCGCCCGCGTGGAGGCGGAGCGACGAGGCGGGGTCCAGGTGCCAGTCCGTTCCGAATCGCTCGTTGGCGTAACCCGCGATGAACTGCGCCATCGCGGCGTACCAGGGCGTGGTATCGCCGGGGGCGTCGCCTGGCCGCGCCGGCAGGTACCAGCCGCGGGTTACGCGACGGAGGGAGCCGCTCCGGACCAGCGCGTCGCGATGTACGCGCGAGAAGTCGGCGGTGCGGAAGACCACGACCCCCGCCTGCTGTCGGAGCTGCAGGAGTCGCAGCCCTTCGGCGAGGTGACGCTGTCCCGGCGGGGTCGGTGCCATCGGCTGTGCACTCGGATGCGACCGGCGGAGGCGCGCTAGTCTCGGACGTCTTGCGTTTGCTAGTCTAGAACGATTTTGGAAAATAGTCCGAATTGACTCACCAACGCTAGTCCCAACAGAGGGCACATGGATTCTGCCCGAGACGGATCGGCGCTGCTTGTGCGCGGTGATGGCGGCGTACTTGTCGCTCACCGCGACTCCCTCACGAAGTCCGCCGGCAGCTTAGTGTCCGAAACGCCGAGTCAAGTCCGACTTTTGGCGACAACGCTTTTCGGCTAAATTGGCTTCTATCGAGAGATTCTGCGTCCGATGTCGCCGAAGCGTCTAAATAGGGCGGCGAACCAAGCGTCGAAGCAGAGTTCTCTGGCAGTCACACGATGCACGTCGGGGAAAGGCCATGACGGAGATTCTGTTTATTGTCGCCGAAGATCCCGAAGGCGGATACGTCGCGCGCAGTGTCGGCGCGTCGATATGCACCGAAGCCGACGATCTTGCTCAGCTCCGCGACGCAGTGCGCGATGCAGTGCGATGCCATTTCGATGAGGCCGACCGCCCCCGCGTGATTCGGCTTCATTTCGTCCACGACGAAGTCATCGCCGCGTCGTAAGTGCGACTTCCCCGTGATCTCTCCGGTCGCGACCTCGCGCGTTTACTCCGTAGCTATGGTTACAGCGTCACTCGCGAGTCGGGGAGCCACATGCGGCTCACAACAGAGCATGGCGGCGGGCACCATGTAACGATTCCCGATCACGACGACCTCCGACTTGGCACGCTGTCGAACATTCTGGACGACGTTGCGACGCACCTCGGTCTCGACCGGGCGACGCTCGCCTCGGCGCTTTTCACGAAGTAGCGACGGTTGCGCCAAAAGTGCGCAAAACGCGCACCGATTGGGCACCAAACCGCAACGGCCGCATCCAAACATGGACGCGGCCGTTTCGCATGCTATGTCTGTTGAATGACGTACAGAGCGGGCGACCGGACTCGAACCGGCGACGTCTAGCTTGGGAAGCCTGAACGACGCTCACGGTGTGTTGATGGCGTCCTGAAGCTGCTCAATCTTCTCAAGTATGTCCTTAAAAGCGGGCGGGCGGTCGTCGAACATCATCGGCATCATCGCGCGATAATCCGCACGTACCTCTTCGATCCGCGCGTCACTCGGTACAAGACGCAGAGTACCAGGACGTGCCGTGTCGTAGTTGGCCCATCCAGATCGGAAGAAAGTGGCCTTGTGTTTCGACACGGTCGCCAACAAGTCGAAATCGCTCGAGGCCGCTTGCCCCTCCGCTGTTTCGAGGAGCATGGCGAGGTCGTAGTAGTGTCGCGAGAAATTCGGCGGCGTCGCGGAGCCGGCCGGACGATGGGCCTCCGCGTGCAATGCGGTGGCTTTTTCCCAAAACGTACGCTGCATCGCGAGCACGGTAACGGCGACGTCGGAATCTTCGAAGAAGTCGGGATAGTCTTCAGCCGCATAGGCGCGAATGACCCGCATCTCGGCTGGCCAAACATCACCGCGTGCACCGAACTCAAGCCTCACCCGCGGCGTGATGTACGCCATGCCTACATACTCCGTGTCGGGCAGCACCGTCGGATAGTGGAAGTTTACGGAATGCGGATCAGCGTCATCGATCTCCAGCGACCAGCTGCCATCAGCCGGTTCACCAAGCTGCTCCGCGATCGCGCTGCGCAACGCTGGCAGCAACTTCTTCGCAATGTATTCCTCAACCTCGTCCATCAGCTCTTCGATAAGTTGATCGGCCTTCTTCCTGCTGATTCCGTCCCGTGTGGGATCACCGCTGCCGCTGTAGCCGAGATCGGAGCGATCGAAAGACAGATCGATGTCTTCGGAGAAACGCCGGATTGCGCCAAACGCCTTGGACAGCGATGTGCCACCCTTGAAGACCAATGCGGCCGTGCTGCTGCCTTGCATTCCGAAAAGCCGCTTCAACGTCCAGCAGACCCAGAAATCCTTTTCGATAATCGTGTTGGCGACTCCTCGGTCAGCACCGGTCTCGCCAAAGAGTGCCGCCCGATCGGTAGCAGGAAGTCGCGCGAGGTTATCCATCGAGGTTGCCCGACCCGGTGTTCGCGATTGCGACGAGCGTCGGGCGCATCCAGTCGGGGGCCTGCACCGTGGCGGCGGCGAGTGTCTTTTTGTCGTGCACCGACAGACTACCCGTTGCGACACGCGCGACGTCGGCGGCACGTGTCGCCCCCACATGACGAAGGGCCTGCACCACGGTGCCGGCAGCGCTGCCCGGCAAAACGAGATGCTTGGGCGAGGCGTGACGCACATGGATCACGCGCTTGCCCAACACGACGCGACGGG
The DNA here is from genome assembly GCA_040399825.1 of Gemmatimonas sp. GTDB lineage: Bacteria > Gemmatimonadota > Gemmatimonadetes > Gemmatimonadales > Gemmatimonadaceae > Gemmatimonas. Next base: position 8,826 of record JBBARJ010000057.1, on the reverse strand, counting down.
ACGGCCCATCGGTCAGATAGGTGCTCTGTGCCGGAACCTGCGTCGACAGGCCGAGTGCGTTCGCGGCACGCGCGCCATCGATCTGCACGAGCGAGCCGGTCTCGCGCACCAACGCCTGCGCGACGACGTCGGGCGATGGAGACAGTGGGCCGAGCGTGGGATGGAGCTTGGGGAAATCATACAGGCCACGCGCGAGGCGACGGAGCTTTCCGGTCTTCACCAGACGCGAGAGCCCCTGATCAACCGCTGCGCGTGCCGCGATGTCCAAAAAGTCCTTCGGCGTGAAGACGCCGCCGCGCCCACCTGAATGGGCACGCTGCATGATTTGATCCGGAACGGACGTCGCCTTGAGTTTCATGTGTCAGAAAATACACTATATTTTTCTGACATTCAAGGATGGGACCCCGCGCGGCGGCGGGACCGGACAGATTCGTCGCCCAGTCGAGCCCGACTCGAGACGTCACCGGGCCAGATCCGCCTGCTGGGATTCGGCACCACGCAAAGAGCGGGCGACCGGACTCGAACCGGCGACGTCCAGCTTGGGACGCAGCGTCGGCACTCACGGGTTCCGCTCACCACGCTCAGTCTCCCTCTTTCTTCTTCCTCGGCAACTTGGTCGTCTTGCTCGGCGGATCGACGCCGAGTTGCTCGAGATCGTGCCGGTCCTTCGGACGACCACTCGCAGCTTTGTTCGCTCTCAGAGCGCGAAGTCCGATCACGGGCAGCAGTTCACCATCGAACGGTACCACCACGGCGCCCTCACGCGCCTCGTCGAAGGTTACGCCCGACAGACCGGATAGCAGGTCGATGCGGACAGGTGGCTCGCCGAATGCCGTCACGGTATCCGGCGCCTCGAGATGGGCTCGGTCGAGCACTTCTGGCGGAGCGCCGAACTCCTGCATCGCCGCGAGCACCCGCGTCACGTTCTCGGGCGTGCGGCGATAGAAAAAGTCGATGTCAACCGTCGCCCGCACGTAGCCGTGCACGCCGACGGCATAGCCGCCGACCAGCAGGTACTCCACACCGTTGGCGTTCAGCGCGTGCACGAAGTCCGTGAAGTCCACGGGAAACGCCGCGGAGGACGGCGGGTTCGGGCGTCCCTCACCCGCCGGCGTCACTGGCGCGGTGAGCGGGCCGCACGTTGCAGCGCGGTGGCGAGAGCGGAAGCGTTGGCGACCGCGCCAAGACGTGCCGCCGACGACGCCGCCGCCGATGGGTCGACCTGTGCGTCGAGGGTGGAGCGGGTGCCAGTCCAACTGTTCCGCCGTCGCGCCGCGCGCTCCGCGCGTGCCGTCGCCGAATCGGTCGGTTCGGCCGCGTCGTGCAGACGGAGCGACACCCCGACCAGCGTGAGCAGCCGCAACGCCGTCTCGAGCGATACGTTGGGCCGCTTGCCCTGCTCGAACTCGCTGATGAGACGGGGGCTCACGCCCGCACTGGCAGCCAACGTCGCGATGGAAAGGCCTCGCTGGCGTCGGGCGTTCCTCAGTTCCGTTGCCAGCGCGTCAGGCCGGGTCAGTGGGCGGCTCATACATGAAATCTGTCCCCCGACGCGCCAAATTTCAATCCCTTTATGTAATAACCTGCCACAGCTAGACCGGTGACGAGTCGAGCGACGGACCTCGAACGGATCCCAATCGAAACGCGCAAACGGCGGCCTCCACGTGGAGACCGCCGCTTGCGTTTACCTCAGAGCGGGCGACCGGACTCGAACCGGCGACGTCCAGCTTGGGAAGCTGGCATTCTACCAACTGAATTACGCCCGCAGATACGGCCGACCCTCCGACCGCACCACAACCAGAAGCTACTCCGCCGAGCCGCGTCGGGTAAAGGGCTCGACGGTCATCCGTTTGCCAACGAGCCAACCACGGTGGTCCGTCAGGTGGCCACCCGCACCGCGGTCGCTCGCGGTGGGCGCACGCGCGACGCCAGCTGAATCCCCGCCAGCACCGCCGCGAGCCCCACCAGCAACCGGATGGTGACCGGTTCGCCCAGCAGCAGCGCCCCGAGCGCGATCGCCGTGATCGGGTTGAGCGCAAGGAACACCGCCACCCGCGACGGCGTCGAGCGCCGGAGTGCCCACGTCCACAGGCCAAAGCCCACGGCGCCGCCGAGGGTGCCGAGAAAGAGCACGGCTCCCCACCCGGCCGGCGTAATCGTGCGCAGGTGCGTGCCGAGACCAGCCGCGAACGCCAGTGGGGCCAACGCCATGCTCCCCGCCACCATCCCGATCGTCGTGACGGGCGGTGCGCCGTACCGCATGAGCATCGGGCGCGACCACACGTTGTACATCGCCCCGCACAGCACCGTGGTCGCGATCTCCAAGTAGCCCAGCCAGGCATCTTGTGCCACCGGCGCCCCACCCGTTTGCAGTGGCAGCGCCAGCGCGAGCCCCGCCAACGCCAGCAGCTGTCCGGCCATCGCCCGCGGCGTAATGCCCTCCACGCCACGCAGTCGCGACAAGAGCAGCGTCACCAGTGGGTTCGTCGCAACAATGAGCGCCACCCGCGCCGCCGGCAGGTGGGTGAGTGAAGCGCTGAAGCTCCACGGAAACACGCCGAAGAAGAGCACCCCGAGCGCCGCAATCGTGAGCCGGTCCCGCGCGGGCATCCGCGGGAACGCCTGCCCGCGGAACACCGCGACCATGCACACCGACGCTATCGCGTAGCGCAGACACGCCAGCACCACCGGCGAGGTCTGCACCACCACGAAACGCGTGGCCACCACCGACGCGCCGAAACAGAGACACGCGACGGAGGCGGCCAGACCGGCGCCGGTGGATGCCTCGACGGGCATCGATGTCCGCAACGGGGACGCGAGAGGATTGGCCACAGCACAAGCTACCGAGGCGGACACCCGCCGGGCGACTAAATTGTGACGATGACCCAGCCGCACCTGCTCGTCGTCGATGCGCAATCCCTCGCCGGCCGCGCCGCCCATGTGGCGGCGGGCGACGTCACCAATGGCGTGCGCCTGTGGTGCCAGATGGCCCGCGGCGCCGCGATGGACATTGCCGCCACGCACGTGGTGGCCGCGTGGGATCACGAGGGGCCGACGTTCCGGCATGCGCTGTTTCCGAGTTACAAGAATCGGCGCACCGGCTCCATGCGCGCGCGCATCACCCCCATCCGCGAGGGCGTGGAAGCCACCGGCATCGCCAGCGTGAGCGTGGCGCTGTTCGAAGGGGATGACAGCGTGGCCTCGCTCATGGCGCGTTTTCGCCACGAGGCGCGGGTCACCGTGTTGTCGAACGACTCCGATCTGCTGCAGTTCGTGTCGGAGGGCGTGGACGTGGCCACCTACGTGGGCGTCGGCAAGGGCCCCAACGGCACGCGCATCAAGCCGTGGAGCGCGGCCGAGGTGCTCGCCAAGTTCGGGGTGCTCCCCGCCAACCTGCCGGCGTTCAAGGCGTTGTGCGGCGAAGAGGGCGACGACATTCCCGGCGTGAAGAGCGTAGGCAAAGGCACCGCCGTCAAGCTGCTGCGCCGCTGGCAGAGCATCGAGAAGGCGCTGGAGGCCAGCGAGTTTGTCAGCCACCGCGACGACACCGCCAAACTGGCCGGACAGCACGAGCATGTGCGGCTCATGCTGCAGCTCACCACCATCTGTCAGGACGTGCCGCTGCCGGCTATGGATCTCGCGCGCTGTGCGCTCCCCGCCATCACCTGGCCGGGCGGATCGCAGGCCCGCGCCGGCATGGCCGGCTTCGGCGTATCGGCAAGTGGCACCACGGGCCCGGTGTCGCGCAGCGCCGCGGGTCCCGGTTTGGAAGACGTGCCCTTCCCCGAAGAGTGATGACGACGCTGCCGCCCCTGCCCCGCCGCACGGCGGCGCTAGCGGCCCTGCTAGCGGCCTGTGCGACCGTGGCGCTGGCCAGCCCCTTCGCAGCCCGCGATCGCCGCGTGGTGGACCGTGTAGAGGCCGGACGCCCCGAAAGCGAAGCCGAGCACGGGTATGCCGGCCACGACGACAGCACCGGCACGGCCGACGGCCGTGCGTACCGGCAAGCGCGCGGCTGGATGCGATACGCCGTGACCACCTTCGACGACACCGAGGTCACCATCGCCTGCACCTTTCTGGGCAGCGCGTCGGGGAGCTTCGACCTGATCGTGGAAGACAGCGTCATTGCCACGAAGCGCGTTGATGTCACGACCGGGACGCCCACCGTGGTCGAACTCCTCGTGCCCTTCGCCGTGACCAAGGGCAAGACCAGCATCGCCGTCGCGCTGCGCGCGCACAGCGGCCCCACGCCACGGCTGCACGAGCTGCGCACGATTCAGGATCACAACGAAGTCCCCCTCCCGTCCGGAGTTTTCCGATGATGCCGTTGTCCGTTTCGCGTGTCACCCGCGCGGTGTGTGCGCTCACGACTTCCGCCCTGTTCCTCGCCGGCGGCACCCTCTCGGCGCAGGCACCGGCGCAGACACCGGCGGCCAAGACCGCACGCGCGAGCGCGTCGGGCGCGCCGTGGCTCACCCGCCCCGAGCGCACCGACTACGCCGAGACCAGCCGGTACGACGACGTCATCGCGTACATGAAGCAGATGGCGGCGGTGAACCCGAGCATCCATCTCACGACCTACGGCTACACCACCGAAGGACGGCCGCTGCCGTTGGCCGTGATCGGTGCGCCGGGCGCCAGCGCCGAGCAGGTGCTCGCGACGAATAAGACCCGCGTGTACATCCAGGGCAACATCCACGCCGGTGAAGTGGAAGGGAAAGAAGCGCTGCTCTGGTTACTGCGCTCGATCGCCAAGGGGGAGCGCAATGCGTGGCTGAAAACCACGGTGCTGCTCATCAACCCGATCTACAACGCCGACGGCAACGAACGCGTGTCGGTGTCCAACCGCGGCTCGCAGGCGGGCCCCGTAGGCGGCATGGGCACGCGCGAGAACGCGCAGGGGCTCGACCTCAATCGCGACGGCACCAAAATGGAAACCGCCGAAGCGCGTTCGATGGCATCGTTGCTCACGCGCTACCAGCCGCACGTGGCGATGGACTTGCACACCACCGACGGCAGTTCGAACAGTGGCTTCACCATGACGTACGAGACGTCGCTCAATCCGAACAATTCGAAAGCGCAAATGAGTCTGCTGCGCGACGTATTGCTGCCGGAGATCACGAAAAACGTGAAGACGAAGCACGGCGCCGACTGGTTCTACTACGGCGGCGTGTCGGGCACCGGCGAGCAGCGCGCGTGGCGCAGCGACGCCGAGCTGGCCAAGCCGCGGTATACGTCCACGTACTACGGCGTGCGCAACATCCTGGGGCTGCTCACCGAGACGTATTCGTACGCATCGTTCAAGACGCGCATCACCGAGACGTACTGGTTCCTGGAAGAGTCGCTGAGCTACGTGGCCACGCACGGTGAGACGGTGCGCGACGTGGTCGCCAAGGCCAACGCCGAATCGATCATCGGCCAGCAGCTGGCGGTGCGGCAGCAGCTCGTGAAAGCGCCGGCGCTGCAGCGCATCGTGTTTGCGCCGACCATTGCGGTGCGCAACCCGTACGTGGCCGACCGTCCGTATCGCCTGCGCCCCGACGGCCAGGATCGTGCGGCGGTGACCACCGAGATGCTGCCGTTCTTCGGCACCGCCGAGCCTACCGAAACTACGCTGGCCCCGCGGGTGTGGGTGGTACCCATGACGGCCGCGCCAGCCGCTGCAGCGGCACCGGCACCGGGTGGATTCGGTGGTGGACGCGGCGGCCCACAGGGCACGCCCACGCAGCGCATGATGGCCACGGTCATCGACCGTCTCGAGGCGCACGGCATTCGCTACCGCGTGACCACGGCCGAACAGCCGCTCAGCGGCGACCGCTTCAAAATTGCGACCAACACGCTGGAGACGCGCGAGTATCAGGGCACACACAAGGCGCGTACGCTGACCGGCGCCTGGGAAGCGACCGAGCAAGTGCTCCCGGCGGGGTCGTTGGTGATCCCGATGGATCAGCCGTTGGCGCGCTTGGCGTTCATCCTGATGGATCCGCGCTCCGACGATGGCTTCATGTGGTGGAACCTGCTGGACGCCGTGCTGGGGCAGTCACCGGCGCCGGCGTATTACCCAGTGCTGCGCTCGATGAACGCGGTGCCGTAAACCGCACGGTCGCGTCGTTACCGGCATTCCGCCACTCCACCCTCAGGCCAATCGCGCCATGACCTCCAGACTCCGGCCGCTCGCCACGGTCTTCCTGCTCATGCTCACCGCCGCCATGCGCGGCGACTCGGACCCGGTCGATGCGGTCATGGTCGCCCGTATTCGCGAGGAGGGGCTCCAGCGCTCGCAGGTCATGGAGTACGAGGGGTACATCGCCGACGTCCTCGGCGCGCGACTCACCCTGTCGCGAGACATGACCCGCGCGCAGACGTGGGTGCAGGGGCAGATGAAGGCCATGGGCCTCGTGAACGTGGCCGCTGAGCCCTTCATGGACTTCGGCGTGACGTGGGACAACGAGTACGTGTCGATCCACCTGCTCCAACCCGACTACCAGCCGATGGTGGGCTATCCGGTGGCCCACACGGGCAGCACGCAGGGCCGGCAGGTGGCGTCGGCGGTGATCGTCGATCTGCTGGTGAAGGCCGATCTCGAGAAGTATCGCGGCACGCTGAAGGGCAAGGCGGTGCTCGTCACGCCGCCGGCGGTCGTCGACCTCGCGCCACTCACGAACGGCGTCCCGCGCCTCACGCAACAAGATCTCGACGCGCGTGAGCGCACGGTTATCGCGCCACCTCGCGTCACGCCCCCGCGCGTGGCCCGCCATCCCGATCTGCTCACGGCCGAGGAGAAGATCGCGTTCTACGCGGCCGAGGGGGTGAGCGCCGTGCTGCAGTGCGAAAGCGGCTGGCTTGGTGCCGTACGCGGCTTCTCGCGACCGGGCTCGCGTACCGATGGCTGGTCGCGCGCCGGCATGCTCGCGTCGCCGGCGATCGTGGCCATCACGCCCGAGCACTACAACCGGATGTATCGCATTCTCACCCGCGGCATCCCGGTACAGATCGAAGTCGAGGTGCGCAATCGCGTTGGCGAAACGGTGGAGCAGGCGATGAACCTCGTGGGCGAGATCCCCGGCAGCGACCTCAAGGACGAAGTCGTGATGATCGGCGCGCACCTCGACACCTGGCATGCCAGCCCGAACGCCAGCGACAACACGTCGGGCGTGGCCGTGTCGCTCGAAGCGATGCGCATCCTGAAGGCGGTGGGCGCGAAGCCGCGACGCACCATTCGCGTGGCGCTCTGGGCCGGCGAAGAACAGGGACTGTTCGGCTCGCGGGCGTACGTAAAGCAGCACTTCGGCAACCCGCGCGATCCCGCCGTGGGCGCCAAGCCGGCCTACGAAAAGCTCTCGGCGTATTTCAATCAGGATTATGGCGCGGGGCAGTACCGCGGCATCATGCTGCAAGGCAACGAGTACGCCCGCGCCCAACTCACCGCGTGGATGACGCCGTTCCGCGACCTCGGCATGACCGTCGTGTCGAATCAAAGCCTTGGCAGCACCGACCATGTCGCCTTCGACGAGGTGGGGCTGCCCGGCTTCCAATTCCTGCAAGACAACATTCCCGGCACCGGCGGTCACACCAACCTCGATTTCCTCGAGGCGATCCAACCGTCGGATCTCATGAAGAACGCGGTCATCATGGCGTCGTTCGCCTACCACGCGGCCAACGCCGACGCCCGCATGCCGCGGAAGACCGTGCGCTAGCGACGCGTCGTGCGCGTGGAATCGAAGTACCACACCTGCTGCACGCGCGTGCGGTACGCCACCGTGCGATAACCCGCGTCCACGGCCACCACGCTGTCACGCCTCACGGCCACCGGTGCCGTGGCGCCGCTCCGCAGTAGTTCCAGCAGCGGACGCCCGGTCACGCCCTGCGGGGTGGCCGGTCGCCCCAGCAGGTGCAGGATGGTGGGCACGATGTCGGCGTTGCTGCTGGGGGCCGCGGCCTGCACGCCGGCACGAAACGCCGGACCGCTGGCCACGAAGGTTGCGGTCACGTCATACGGGCTCGTCGTGCCGTGTCCGGCCACGCCGGACTGTCGCGTATCGCCACGATGGCCGGCGGCGTTGGTGGTGTGCGACCAATCGGCCGAGAAGAGGACGTCGGCTGATCGGGCGTGCTGCCAGCCGATGGATGCGGTGGAAATGGTGCCGCTCACGACGCCCTGCTCGTCCCCCTGCCCGTTAGGGCCTCCGGGCGCCGTGAAGATGGCGCCGGCCTCTGGCCACTGCTGCAGCGCGCGCACCACGGCGTCGCGCGTGCCCGTGCCACCGTGACGCACGTGAATGGCGCTGCCGGCGATCACCACACTGTCGGCGAAGGCACCCAGTTGCTTGCGCAGTGATTTCGTATCCCCCACGTGCGTGGAGAACCCGTGGTCCGACACCACCATCAGGTTGACCGACTGCCCAAGTCCGCGGGCCGCGAGCCCATCGATCAGACGTCGCAGTTCGCGATCGGCGGCGCGGATGGAGGAATCCGCCATCGCGCTGCCCAGCCCCGCCCCATGCGCCGTATGATCGGGATCGGAGAGCCAGAGGTACGCCACATCCACATCGAGTGAATCCACCCCCACGCGTAGCAGGGCATCCACCGCCCACGCGTTGCGTCCCATGTTAGGAGACGCGTCGGCCGGCGCCGTGCCCAGCACGCGCTGAACCATTGGCGCCATCGTGGAAGGCATCACGAGATCCGCATTCACCACCGGCGTACCCGCGCCGCCGGCGAACAGATACGCTGACCCCGACGACCCGGCGCTCGCCACCATCATGCGCATACCCGCCTCGCGCAACCGGTTGCCGATCGTGGGCGCTGTGAGCAAGCGCCCGCCAA
>JBBARJ010000056.1:0-13976 GCA_040399825.1 Gemmatimonas sp. | reverse complement strand
ACGCGCACCCGGAGCAAGGGCTGGTCGCCATCGTCGATCCGCTCGACGGCACCACCAACTTCCTGCACGGCTTCCCGAACTACTGCGTGTCGATCTGCATCGCGCTCGATGGGGTCCCACAGGCCGCTGTCGTGCACGATGTGGCGCGCGGCGGTGTCTTGCATGCCACGGCCAGCGATGGCGCCTTCGTGGACAGTAGCCGACTGCGGGTGTCCAGCACCACGTCCCCGGCCCGCGCCCTCATCGGCACCGGTATCCCATTCAAGGACGTCTCGCAGGCCGACCTCTACCTGCGCCAACTCCGGCGACTCATGCCGATCATCTCCGGTGTGCGTCGCGCCGGGTCGGCAGCGCTCGACCTCTCCGACGTCGCCCGCGGACGCTTCGACGGCTTCTGGGAGCTTTTCCTGCACCCGTGGGATCTGGCCGCCGGCGTACTGCTCGTCCGCGAAGCCGGAGGACGTGTCACCGACCTAGAGGGGCGTGAGGCACCCCTGACGAGGGGGCCAATTGTCGCCAGCAACGGTATCCTTCACGATTGGTTTCTTGGCATACTCAACGAAGGTGAAGCTTTCGCCCCCGAACCGGCCTGATCGTGTCTCTCGTCGAATGCGTCCCGAATTTCTCTGAAGGCCGCGACCCTGCGGTGATCGCCGCGATACGCGACGCGATTGCGAACACCCCGGGCGCCCACGTGCTCGATGTGTCGAGCGATCCGTCACATCATCGCACGGTGATCACCTTCGTGGCCTCGCTCGAAGCAGCCGTCCCGGCCGCCTTCGCCGCCATGAAGGTCGCGCAGGAACGCATCGATCTCACCACACATCAGGGTGAGCATCCGCGCATCGGTGCCACCGATGTCGTTCCGTTTATTCCGCTCGAAGGCGCGACGATGGAGCACTGCGTCGCGCTCGCACGCGAGCTGGGGGCGCGCGCGGCGGCCGAATTGGGCATTCCCGTGTACCTGTACGAGCGAGCGGCCACGTCGCCTGCCCGTGAGAATCTCGCCGATGTACGTCGCGGAGAATTCGAGGGGCTGCGCGAGGACATCCGCACGAATCCCGCGCGAACGCCCGACTTCGGTGCGAACGAACTCCATCCCACCGCCGGCGCCACGGCCGTAGGGGCGCGCCCGTTCCTCGTAGCCTATAACGTCTATCTCGGCGACGCGAAGCATCTTCCCGTCGCGAAGGAAGTCGCAAAGGCGATTCGCGGGTCGTCGGGCGGCCTGCGCTATGTGAAGGGACTCGGGATGGAAGTCGACGGGCAGGCGCAGGTCTCCATGAACTTGGTCGATACTGAAAAGACCCCACTGCATCGCGTCTTCGAGATCGTCAAAGCCGAAGCAGCCGCCCACGGCGTGTCGCCCACCTGGAGCGAAATCGTGGGATTGGTCCCCGAGCGCGTGTTGCTCGAAGCAGGCGCCCGTCACGTGCAGCTGCGCGGCTTCTCCAAGGCGATGCTGCTGGAGACCAAAGTGCGCGAGGTCATCGCCGGCGGCGAAGCGGTCGAGAGCTTCATGGCGCGCGTGGCGGATTCGTCGCCCACGCCGGGTGGCGGCAGTGTCGCAGCGCACGTCGGCGCGCTTGGCGCCGCGCTCGCGCAGATGGTGGCTGGCCTCACGATCGGCAAGAAGAAGTACGCCGCCGTCGAGGACCACATGAAGCAGCTCACCCTCGACGCCTACACACTCCGCCGCCAGCTCTCGGACCTCGTGCAGCGCGATGCCGATTCGTACGAACGTGTGCGTAGCGCGTACACGATGTCGAAGGAGCCGGAGCATGCCCTCGCGCGCGCCAATGCCATTCGCGAGGCGCTCGTGTTCGCATCGCGGGTGCCCCTCGAAACGGCGCATCTTGCCGTGCGGGTCGCTGCCATCGCCGCGACGGTGGCGGAACTGGGGAACAGCAACGCCGTGACCGATGCGTGCGTGGCCGCACTGATGGCGGAAGCGGCGTGCAAGGGAGCCGTGCTCAACGTGCGCATCAATGTGGCCGCGCTCGATGAGGAGGGCACCACGATTGGAGCAGCACTGGCCTCGGAAGCCCGAGCCTGCGTTGAGGCGGCGTCGGTGCATACCCGGGCGGCGGAAGCCGCAGCCGAGCGCGCGATGGTACCGGCATGAACAGGTGGCGGATCGCGGTGCGGCTGGGCGCGGGGGTGTTCGGGTGCGGCTGCGCCCATGTGTCGCCCGGCACCGCGGCGGGCGCCGCCGCGTCGCCGTCTCCGTCTGCCATCACGCCGGCTTGCGTCTCGACCAATGGCGTGGGCAAACTCCGTCTGCTGCTCACGCTGCAGCCGATGGCCCCTGAAACGACAGAAGCGCTCGTTCGCCTTGAAAGCGAAACAGAGCGCTCCACCGTACGTGTAAATGCCACCCTCGGCAGCACGTTCGAGCTGCGTCCGGGAACCTACCGCCTGTCCATCTCGGTGCCCAGCTACAAGAGCGTAGATCGGTCGGCCATCATAGTCTGCGGTTCCGAGAACACACTCACGGTGCCGCTGTCCAAGAAACGATAGCTATCCGAGCGGCTGCGTCAGAATGCGCGGACCGTGCTCCGTAATCGCCACCGTGTGCTCGAAGTGCGCAGAGCGCTTGGCGTCGGCAGTCACCACGGTCCACTTGTCACTCAGCGTCTTGGTCTTGGCCGTACCCACGTTGACCATCGGCTCAATAGCAATCGTAAGCCCCACGCTGAGCTTCTTCCCGCGCTTCGGCTTACCGTAGTTCGGGATCTGTAACTCTTCGTGCGGCGAGAAACCGACGCCATGGCCTACGAGTTCGCGAACCACCGAGAAGCCGGCCGCTTCCACGACCTCCTGCACGGCGGCGCCGATATCGCCCACATGATTGTCAGGCGTGGCTGCGGCGATCCCGGCATCGAGCGACCGCTTCGTGACCTCCAGCAGTCGCTGCGTCAGCTCGTCGACCTCACCAACCGGCACCGTGATGGCGGAATCCGTGTACACCCCCTCGAGCTTGACGCCGAAATCGAGCTTCACGATATCGCCGTCGTTCAGCACCCGCTTCCGCGACGGAATACCGTGGACGATCTCTTCGTTGATCGAGATGCAGGCACTGCCCGGAAATCCGTACAGCCCCTTGAAGGCCGGCTCGGCACCGGCGTGCGAACGGATGAACGCCTCACAGAGCGCATCCAACTCGCCCGTACTGATACCAGGTCGAACGTGAGACTTCATGTGCTGCAAGGTGGCGTACAGCAGCGCGCCACCGCGTGCCATGATGTCGATCTCGCGCGGTGACTTCAGCAACGTGGCAGGAGCAGATCCGCCGATCGCCATCAGTACCCGAGCACGTGTAAGGCGCGCGCCTCGACTTCTTCGAGCGAACCGATAGCATCGATGCGCACTACGCGCGGACCGTGCGTTTCGTACCAGTTGATGACCGGCGAAGTTTGGTCGCGATACACCTGGAGACGCTTACGAACGGCATCCGGCTCGTCGTCCTTGCGGCGGACCAGCACGCCGACCTTTCCGTCGGCCTCGCACGATTCACCAGGCTGGCGTCCGAAGAACGGTCGTTGACAGGCATCGCAGGTCGTACGTCCGCTCAGGCGGCGCACCAACTCGTCCTCCGCGATATCGAAGAGCAACACCGCATCGACCTGACGGCCGAGATCCGAAAGCATGGCGGCAACACCATCCGCCTGCGGGGTGGTGCGAACCACCCCGTCCAGGATCGCTCCTTTAGCGGCCGTGGGGGACGCCAGTGCTTCCTTCATGATCCCCATGATGACCTCATCAGGGACCAGATCGCCGCGATCCATGGCCGCCTTCGCTTCGAGACCGAGCGAAGTGCCGTCACGTACCGCGGCGCGGAGTACATCGCCGGTGGCGATCTTAGGAACGTCAAGGCGAGCGGCAAGCCGCTCGCCTTGAGTCCCCTTGCCCGCACCCGGCGGTCCAAGCAGGACAATGATCATGATCTTTCTTAGAAGCCCTGAGTCGCCTGACGGCCGCGGAAGCGTACACGCCCCTTCTTCATGAAGCCGTCGTATTTGCGGAGCAGCAGGTGCTGCTGCATCTGCGCCATCGTATCCAGCGCCACACCAACCACGATCAGCAGCGACGTGCCACCGAAGGCGAACGGTACGTTGATCAAACGCGCGATGATGATAGGCATCAGCGCAATGACCGTGAGGAAAATCGCACCGGGAAGCGTGATACGCTCCACCACCTGCTCAATGTATTCCGCCGTCTTAGCGCCGGGCTTGATACCAGGCACGAAGCCGCCCTGCTTCTTCAGGTTCTCGGCCAGATCCACCGGATTGAAAATGATGGACGTGTAGAAGTACGTGAACAGCAGAATCAGAATCGCCGACAGGATGAAATACAGCCACGGATTCGGACCCTGCGGATTGAACAGTTCCGCAATCTCCTGCGCCTTGGCATTCCCGCTGAACTGCGCAATCGCACCGGGAATCACGATCACCGACTGGGCGAAAATGATCGGCATCACGCCGGCCGTGTTGATACGGAGCGGAATGAAATTCCGCGCCGCCTCACGCTGACGTCCGCGGGCCATCGTACGCTGCGGGATCTGGATGAGGACGCGACGCGCCGCCACCGTAATCGCCACCACGCCGGCCACCACGCCGACCATCAGAATCGCCAAGACCACGAGCGAGAGCACCGGCAACGCGCCCGTCGTCACGAAGTTGAACGACTGGAAAATCGACGGCCACATGCGTTCGACGATCGAGAAGAAAATGATCAGCGACGCACCGTTTCCGAGACCACGTTCCGTGATCTGCTCACCCAGCCACATGACGAAAATCGCGCCCGTGGTGAGAAACAGCATCATCTGCACCGTGAACCACGGCCCCGGACGCGAAACCGCGGCCGGAAGCGACGAGGTGAACAGGGCGAATCCGTACGCCTGAATGAGCGCCAGCACGACCGTCAGATAACGCGTGTACTGCGTCAACTTTTTCCGGCCTTCCTCGTCCTTCTGCATCTTGTCGACGTTCGGCAGCACGGCCCCGGCGATCTGGACGAAGATACTCGACGAGATGTAGGGCATGATGCCGAGCGCGAAGACGGTCGCGCGGGAAAGACCACCACCCACGAACATGTCGTAGAGGCCCAGAAGGCCACCGCCTTGCTGGCGGGTGAAGTAGTCGGTCAGCGCCTGGACATCGATACCGGGAGCCGTGATGTGCGCTCCGATCCGATAGATCACCATACACAGGAACGTGAAGGTGATCTTCTGCCAGAGCTCAGGCGTGCGGTAGATGTTGGAGACGGCTTGCGCCGCCGGATTGGATTGCTGCGCCATGCGCTGGGTTATCTCCGTCAGCCGTCGATGCGGCCACCGGCCGCTTCGATCTTCGCCTTGGCACCGGCGCTGATCTTCACGCCGCGTACCGTGAACGCGCGGGACACTTCACCGTTGTTGAGCAGCTTCGCCGGGCCGTGACCCGAGCGAATCAGCCCAGCCGCGACCAGCGTCTCCACCGTCACTTCGTCCCCGGCAACGCCGGTCAGCGAATCGAGACGCACGACCTGCGCCTCTTCACGGAACGGATTCGTGAAACCACGCTTCGGGATACGACGCGTGATCGGCATCTGGCCGCCTTCGAAGTGCGGCTTACCGCCACCAGGACCGCCATGGCCGGACCGCGCCATGGAGCCCTTGTGACCCTTACCGGACGTCTTGCCCAAGCCGGAGCCCGGACCGCGACCCACGCGACGACGGCCGCGGTGCGAACCCGGCGCCGGCTGCAGGTTGTGCAGGCCGATCTTCTCGGCGCCTTCGGCGCCTGAATTGGTAGCCATGTGTTACTCCTCCACCGCCGTCACCAACACGAGGTGACGAACCTGCTTGAGCTGGCCGCGCAGCGAGGCGGAATCCTGCTGCACGACGCTGGCCTGATGATGACGAAGGCCGAGCGCTTCAAGGGTGCGACGCATCCGCCACGAATGACCGATCGCGCTGCGCACCTGCTTGATATGAAGCTTGCCGTTTCCCGGCGCTTCGAGCTTCGGGGTCTTCGCCGGACCCTTCGACGGATGCCACACAAACGTACGGGGCATTATGCCACCTCCGCGGCGTCAGGCGAGGCGCCAACCACAGCGGCCTTGCGAGCATCATGAGTCTCAGTGCGCGACTTGGCGCGCGACCGGTAACCGATCGCCGACACGTCGACACCACGTTCCTTGGCGGCCTGTTCGACCGTGATCAGATGCGTGAGGCCGTCGAGCGCCGCCAGCACCATGTTGTGCGGATTCGTTGAACCCAGCGACTTCGTGAGAATGTCATGGATACCGGCGCACTCGAGCACGGCGCGCACAGCACCACCAGCAATCACACCAGCACCCGGGGCGGCAGGCTTCATGAGCACCTTACCGGCGCCATGCTTACCGACCACTTCGTGCGGGATCGTCGAGCCCGTGAGCGGGATCTGCACCATCTTGCGACGGGCGGCTTCCACGGCCTTACGGACCGCTTCCGACACTTCGTTCGCCTTACCGGTCGCAAAGCCGACCTTGCCCTGTCCGTCGCCCACCGCGACCAGCGCGTTGAACGAGAACCGACGACCACCCTTCACGACTTTCGCCACGCGGTTGATCGCAATCACGTTTTCGACCAGATCGCTCTGCTCGCGTTCCTGCGACGGACCACGGCCACCGTCGCGGCCACGGCCATCACGACCCGCGCCCGGTCCACCTTCTCCACCGGGGCCACGGCCACGGCCACCCGGGGCGCCGCCGCCGGGACCGCCACGACCGCCACCAGGGCCGCCACGACCACCACCAGGACCACCACGACCGCCGCCCGGGCCACCACGGCCACGACCGCCAGGTCCACCACCACTGCGGGCGCTGCCACCAGGCGCGCCACCGGTTCCTGCTGCGTTAGCCATGATCAGAACTCCAGGCCGCCCTCTCGGGCGCCATCTGCCACGGCCTTCACACGGCCGTGATACTGGTAACCGGCACGGTCGAAGACGACCTTCGCGATGCCGGCCGCCTTCGCCTTCTCAGCAACCTGCTTGCCGACGGCGAGTGCACGCTCCGACTTCGTGCCGTTCATCCCTTCGTCGCCAACGGTCATCAGCGTACGCTGCGTGACGTCGTCCACGATCTGGGCGTAGATGTGCTTCAGCGAACGGAACACCACGAGACGCGGACGCTCCGCAGACCCGCTCACTGCCTTGCGCACGCGCAGGTGACGGCGCTTACGCCGCTCTGCATTCGTACGCGGGATCGCGATCTTGGCCATTACTTGCCTCCCGCCTTACCGGCCTTACGCCGGATAACTTCACCCTGATACTTCACGCCCTTGCCCTTGTACGGCTCGGGCTTGCGGAAGCTGCGAATCTCGGCGGCACTCTGTCCGACAAGCTCCTTGCTCGCGCCTTCGATGACGACGAGCGTCGGCGTCGTGGCGCTGATCTTCACGCCTTCCGGCGCCTTATACTCGATCTGGTGCGAATAGCCGAGCGACAACAGCGCGCCGTACGGCTTGATCTCGGCCTTGTAGCCGACACCGGTGATCTCGAGCACCTTCTTGAAGCCCGTCGTCACCCCTTCCACCATGTTCGCCACGAGCGTGCGCGTCAGGCCGTGCAGCGCCTTGTGGCGCTCCTCATCGGACGGACGCTTCACGAGCAGTTCACTGCCTTCGTGCGAAATGATCATGTCCGCGGGGAGCACACGGGACAGCTCACCCTTCGGACCCTTCACACTGATCTTGGACCCGTCGATCGCCACTGTGACGCCGGCCGGAACCGGAATCGGGCGCTTGCCGATACGTGACATCGCTTCTCCTTACCAAACGAGGGCGAGCAGCTCGCCCCCGGTGTTCGAGGAGCGCGCGTCACGGTCGGACATGATGCCCTTCGACGTGCTGAGGATCGCCATGCCGAGGCCGTTACGGACTCGCGGGATCTCCTGCGCACCAACGTATTTGCGAAGGCCGGGCGTGGACACACGCTTCGTCTGTCGGATGACCGACTGTCCGCCGTGCGCGTACTTGAGGATCACACGAAGCAGATGCTTCCCGTCTTCGTTCTCGACGGTGCGGTAATCCTGGATGAAGTTGTTCTCCTTCAAGATCCGCGCGATCTCGAGCTTCATCTTTGACAACGGCATGTCGACGCGGCGGTGCTTGGACGCACACGCGTTGCGAATGCGCGTCAGCATGTCGGCAATAGGGTCGTTGAGGCTCATGCTCTCTGAGTTCTCCTAGGGTATCCGCCGGCCGCGCCGGGGACCTGTAGGAAGTGAATAGAAAAATCAGCGACAGGTGCAGCCTTTCAACGTAGTGGGTTGAGGCTCAGCCACAACTCACCGCGTGAACTCTGCACCTGCGACCGACTGGATCCTGCTACCAGCTCGCCTTGCGCACGCCGGGGATCAGGCCGTTCAGGGCCATGTCACGGAGCGCGATGCGGCTGAGGCCGAAGTGGCGGAGAAACGCGCGCGGACGGCCGCTCATGTTGCAGCGGTTGCGTACGCGGGTCGCCGATGAATCACGCGGCAGCTTATGCAGCGCGTTCACGGCGGCCAGCTTCTCTTCGCCCGTGCTCTTCGGATTCTGGATGATGGCCTTCAGGGCACCAATTCCTTACGCTGCGCGTTGCGGGCCAGCTTGCTCGTCTTTGCCATGTCGTTATGTCCGGATTAGGCGGCGGCCGCGGAGGCCGCCGGCTGCGCCACCTTGGGAATGACCGGCTTGTCGTCGCCGCGGAACGGCATGCCCAGCTGATGCAGGAGCGCCATTGCGTGCGCATCCTTCTCGGCCGTCGTCACGAACGTGATGTCCATGCCGTGAATCTGCTCCACCATGTCGTAGTTGATCTCCGGGAAGATCATCTGCTCCTTGATGCCGATCGTGTAGTTGCCACGACCGTCGAACGACTTCGTGCCGAGGCCGCGGAAGTCGCGGATACGCGGGACAGAGACCGTGACGAACCGGTCGAGGAACTCCCACATCTTCGCGCCACGGAGCGTCACCGACGCGCCGATTTCCTGGCCTTCACGCAGGCCGAAGTTCGAGATCGACTTCTTCGCCTTGCGCCGTACCGGCTTCTGACCCGTGATCAACGCCAGCTCCTCGACCACCACGTCGAGCAGCTTCGGCTGCTTCACGGCTTCGCCGACACCGCAGTTCACCACGATCTTCGAGAGCGACGGAATCTGATGTCCGTTCGTGAAGCCGAACTGCGTGGCCAGAGCCGCGCGCACGACATTCACATAATGCGCCTGCAGACGCGGCGCCGCCACCGGCAGCCCTGCACCCGCGTGCTCACGCTTGGTGAAGTCGATGGCCTGACGCGGCTGTCCCGCCTTGCCCGCCTTGCCACCCTTTCCACCCTTCGCGGCTGCGCCGCCACCCTTGGCTCCGGCTCCGCCCTTCGCGGCACCCTTGCCACCTGCCTTCGCGCCGGCCTTGCCGCCGGCCTTTTCCTTAGTCGCCATTTGCTATGCTCCGGTCAGCGCGCGCGGGGGATGACTTCACCGCTCTTGACGCCGACGCGCTCCTTCGTACCGTCGGTGTCGATGCGCTTCTTCGTGCGCGTCGGCTTGCCGGTCTTCGAATCGAGCAACATCGCGTTCGACGCGTGGAAGGGCGCGGCCATCTCGATGATGCCGCTCGTCTCTTCCGCTGTACGCGCCTTGCGGTGCTTCTTCACGATGTTGATGCCTTCCACCTTGATACGGCCCGTCTTGGGGTACACCTGAAGGACCTTCCCTTCCTTCCCCTTGTCGTCGCCGCGCATGATGCGGACGGTATCACCCTTCGTGACGTGGATCGTCTCGCGCGAGGCCTTCAGCGCGTGACGGCCAGCGCCAAGGCGCTGTCCACGGTCCGTCTTGTAGTACACGTTCTTCCGCATGTCAGAGCACCTCAGGCGCCAGCGACACAATCTTCATGTACCGCTTCTCGCGCAGCTCGCGCGCCACGGGACCGAAGATACGGGTCGCCTTCGGCTCACCGTTGTCGTTGATGATGACGACCGCATTCTCATCGAAACGGATGTAGCTGCCGTCCTTGCGACGCGTTTCCTTCACCGTGCGAACCACCACGGCCTTGGCCACGTCGGACTTCTTCACGGTGCCGTTCGGCAGCGCGTCCTTCACCGCCACGATCACCCGGTCACCCAGGCCCGCGTAGCGACGGCGCGTGCCGCCCAGCACACGGATCACCAGGGCGCGCTTGGCGCCACTGTTGTCCGCGACCTTCACGACCGATTCCTGCTGAATCATGGTTTAGTTCCCCTTAGCGCGCGCGTTCGACGATCTCGACCACGCGCCACCGCTTGTCCTTCGACAAGGGCCGGGTCTCCATGATACGCACCAAGTCGCCAAGCTTCGCCGAGTTCTCCTCGTCGTGCGCTTTCAGCTTCCGAGTACGCGTCACCATCTTACCGTACTGGGGGTGGGGCATCCGTCGGTCGATGCGTACCACCACCGTCTTATCCATCTTATCGCTCACCACCAGTCCCGTGCGCACCTTGCGCGCGGTCCGGTCGGAGGCGCCATGCTGCGTGGCGCTCGCGTTGTTCATCTCAGCCATCGATCGGATTCCGGTTAGCGGCCACGGGTCGCGAGCTGACGCTCGCGCTGCACCGTCTTGAGGCGCGCAATGTCCCTGCGGATGCTGCGCAACCGCAGCGGCTCTTCCAGCGCTTCGGTGCCGCTCCGGAACTTGAGGCGAAAACGCTCCTCCTCGAGTTCGGCGATACGGGCCACCAGTTCGTTGTCCGCGAGCGCGCGGATCTCTTCACTCTTCATTCGGTCACCGCCTCCTCTCGGGCAACAAACTTCGTCTTCACGCCGAGCTTCGCGGCGGCCAGGCCCATTGCCGTTTCGGCAAGTTCCCGCGTCACGCCTTCGATCTCGAACATCACTCGGCCCGGCTTCACCACCGCCACCCACATTTCGGGCGATCCCTTGCCCTTACCCATGCGCGTTTCGGCCGGCTTCTTCGTGATCGGCTTGTCCGGGAAAATCCGGATCCACACCTTACCGCCACGCTTGATGTGACGCGTCATCGCGACGCGGCACGCTTCGATCTGACGGCTCGTGACCCATGCCGGCTCCAGCGCCTGCAGGCCAAAGGTGCCGAACGACACCTCCGATCCACGGTGCGCGAGCCCTGTCATGCGGCCCTTGAACATCTTGCGGAACTTGACCCGCTTCGGACTCAGCATCTCTTAGCTCCTCAGTTGCCGGTCGAGTAGGTCTTGCCGCGACGATCTTCCACGATCTCACCCTTGAAGATCCACACCTTGACACCGATGGCGCCGTAGGTGGTCTTCGCCGTGCTCGTGGCGTAATCGATGTCGGCGCGCAGTGTATGAAGGGGCACCCGGCCTTCCATGTACCCTTCCGTTCGCGCGATTTCGGCACCGCCAAGACGGCCGCCGGCCTTCACCTTGATACCGAGCGCGCCCATCCGCATCGCGCTCTGCACCGCACGCTTCATCGCGCGACGGAACGAGATACGCTGCGCCAGCTGAGCCGCAATGTTGTCAGCCACCAGCTGCGCCTCGACTTCCGGCCGCTTGATCTCTTCCACGTTGATGCCGACTTCCTTGCCCGTGAGCTGTGCCAGCTCGTCGCGCAACTTGTCGACTTCCGCGCCCTTCTTGCCGATCACGACGCCCGGACGGCCGGTGTGAATCGTCACCACCACCTTGCCCGGCTTCCGTTCGATCGTCACGTCAGAAATGGCCGCGTTCTCGAGACGAGCCTTCAAGTACTTGCGGAGCAGCGCGTCTTCCTTCAGCAGCGCCGGCATCTCCTTCTTCGCGTACCAGGTCGACCGCCAGTTCTTCGTGACACCAAGGCGGAACCCGATCGGATTAGTCTTTTGTCCCATTAGCGCACCGCCTCCGCCACGATGATCTCGATGTGGCTCGTCCGCTTGGCAATTGGCGTCGCACGGCCCATGGCCGCCGGCATCCAACGCTTCAGCTTCGGACCCTCGTTCACGATGGCCTTCGTGATGACCAACGCGTCGACATCCAGCGACGTGTTGGCCGCACGGGCCGCCTGCTCTGCGTTCGCGACAGCGCTCGCCAGCGTCTTCTCGATCTGCTTGGCCGCGCCCTTCTTCGAGAACTTCAGAATCGCCAGCGCGTCATTCACGCGCTGACCGCGGATCTGGTCGATCACCAGCCGCATCTTGTACGGAGATTGACGTGCCGTGCGCTGAATGGCGCGCGCCTCAGTCCCGGTCTTCAAAGCCTTGGCCATGGATTACTTGCCTCCCTTGCCAGCGGGCTTCTTCGCGTCGGTCTTCTGTCCCGCGTGACCGCGGAACAGACGCGTCGGCGAGAATTCACCGAGCTTGTGGCCAACCATGTTTTCCGTCACGTACACCGGGATGAACTTGTTCCCGTTGTGTACCGCGAACGTGTGCCCCACAAACTCCGGGAGCACGGTGCTCGCGCGCGACCAGGTCTTCACGACCTTCTTCTCACTGCGGCTGTTCATGGCGATCACCTTAGCTTCGAGGCGCTCAGCGACGAACGGACCCTTCTTAATGCTTCTGGACATATAGGTTCTCGATTCGCCTGGCGGTTACTGCGTCGCCCGGCCGCGCTTGCGGCCGCGCACGATGAGACGCGTTGAAGCCTTCTTCTTATTGCGCGTCTTGACGCCCTCGGGCTTGCCCCACGGGCTGACCACGTTCCGGCCGCCGCGCGTACGTCCACCGTGCGGGTGATCCACCGGGTTCATCACTTCACCACGGACCTTCGGGCGCTTACCGAGCCAGCGGCTCTTGCCCGCCTTGCCATGGGACTGCAACTCATGCTCCGAGTTACCGACTTCGCCGATCGTCGCCATGCAGTTGCCGTGCACGAGGCGCATTTCGGTGCTGCCCATACGGAGCGTCACATACTCGCCTTCCTTCGCCACGACCTGGGCGAACGCGCCCGCCGAGCGCGCCATCTGGCCGCCCTTGGCGATCTTCAACTCGATATTGTGCACCTGCGTACCCAACGGCACTTCCTTCAGGGGCATCGCGTTGCCGACACGGAAATCGCTTCCCGGACCGGACACGATGGTGTCACCCTGCTTGAGGCCCTTCGGGTGCAGGATGTACCGCTTCTCGCCGTCCGTGTACTCGACCAGCGCAATACGCGCCGACCGGTTCGGATCGTACTCGATTTCCTTCACAACTGCCGGCATGCCGTGCTTATTGCGCTTGAAATCGATGATGCGGTACATGCGCTTGTGCCCACCACCAATGCGGCGCATGGAGATGTGGCCGTGATTGTCGCGGCCACCCGACTTCTTGAGAGGCTCGACCAGCGACTTTTCGGGCGTCGAACGCGTGATCTCGGCGAAATCCGACACCGAGCGGAAGCGTGAACCCTTGCTGACCGGCTTGAACTGACGAATACCCATGCGAATCAGCCCTCGAAGATCGCGATGGTGTCGCCGTCACGCAGCTTCACAATCGCCTTCTTGGTATGTGGACGGCGGCCGATCGACTGGCCGACGCGACGCGACTTGCCACGCGCATTCGACGTCCAGACGCCAGTCACCTTCACGCCGAACAGCTGCTCGACGGCCGCCTTGATGGAATACTTGTTGGCGTCGGGCGCCACTTCGAACGTGTACTCGCCACGATCCTGATACGCCGCCGAACTGCGCTCAGTAATGATCGGGCGCATGATGGTGCGATGAATGGTCGCCATCGGTTACGCCTCCGCCGAAGTCTGGGTGAGTGCCGACGATTCGATCACGACGACATCCGACCACAGAATGTGATACGTGCTCACATCGCTGTACGGCATCACATGCGCGTGCGCGACGTTGCGACCGCTGAGGTACACGTTCGGCTTCACGCCGTCCGTGAGAAGCAGCACCTTCTTCCCCGCCACGCCGAGCGAGGCGAACAGGCTCAGCATCGCCTTGGTCTTTGGAGCGCTGTAATTCAGCGCATCCACCAGCATCACCGCGTTCTCACCAGCACGAGCGTTCAGCGCGCT
>JBBARJ010000055.1:0-14082 GCA_040399825.1 Gemmatimonas sp. | reverse complement strand
GCACCCTTCGAGGATGTTGATGAACCCGACGAGGTTGCTCTCGATGTAGGCGTGTGGATTCGTGATCGAGTATCTCACGCCGGCCTGTGCGGCCAGATTGATCACGCGGTCGAAGCGCTCTTCCCGGAACAGCCGGGCCACGCCGTCACGGTCGGCCAGATCCATGCGGAACAGACGAAACCCCGGCTTCGATGCGAGTCGCGCCAGGCGCGCCTCCTTCAGCGTGGGATCGTAATAGTTGTTGACGATATCGAGGCCCACCACCTCATCGCCGCGGGCCAGCAGCCGTTCGCTGGTATGATAGCCGATGAAGCCCGCGGCTCCGGTCACCAGAATTTTTGCCATGCGCTGATCGCCATTCAGGAAGAAAGGTCGGGTGCTACGTGTCCGATGACGACGATTGAACGGGGCGGAGCGCCACGGGCCGCCGTTGTAACAGCAAGACCGCGCCCATAATCGCGACCCCGCCGATCAAGGTACCGGTGCCGACCGACTGCCGCAGGAGCAGCACGCCCAGCAGGGTGGTCCAGAACGGTTCCACCGTGGACGTGATGGCGGCACGCACGGGGCCGAGCACCCGCAGCCCCGCCAGAAAGGCGAGAAAGGAGCCCGCCGAGAGCAGACCCTGCAGGGCGCTTGCCCCGAAAGCGACGCGATCGGGAATGTCGAACAGGGTGCCGGTGGTCCCCGCCCAGGCCACGAAGAGCACCGCGCCACCCACCGCGATCGCCCGGGACACGTCGAGTGCCGCGCGCCGCCGCTGCAGTGTACCCAGAACGGGGATGTACAGCGCGTACACCAGCGCGCCCGCGAGGACCGCCGCGACGCCCAACGGGTTGAGCGACGCGGCGCTTGGCGCACCCACCATGAAGCCGATGCCGCCTAAGGCGAGGGCGAGGGCCGTCACCCGTGTGCGATCTAAGCGCTCGATGCCGCGTATCGCCGTGATCACGGCCACCCAGGCCGGGAAGGTGTAGAACAGGAACGACGCCGTGGCCGCCGGAATCCACTGGAGCGCGATCAGCGCCAAGGTGGCCACCGTCGCCTGACCGCCCCCTGCCACCAGCAGCACGCGCGGCGTGAACCACGGCGCGACCCCAACGCGCGCGGGCTGCCCGCGCCACCAGCCGAACGCCACCAACACGACCGCGCTGGTGACATACCGCCACGCCTGCACCGCCTCCAACGCCATGCCGCGGTCGGTCGCGATGACCGTCAGCGGGGAAATGCTGCCGAAGCAACAGGCACTCAACACAATAAGAAGCGTCGCCCGTAGCAACGGAGACGACGACGGGTAATCCCCCCCAGCGCTCACAGCAACGTGCCGCTGAGAAGCAGGTAGGCGATACCGAAGTAGATGCTGATGGCGGACACGTCGACGATCGTGGCCACGAGGGGAGCCGAGGCGCTGGCCGGGTCGAAGTTGAATCGCTTGAGCAGGAACGGCAGCATCGAGCCGGTGAGTGATCCCACCAGGACGATACCGACCAGCGCCAACCCGACGACGACGGCGATCATGAAAGAGTGGGGCCCGTAGTCGTACAGGCCGAGCGCGTTCCACATGAGAATGCGGCCGAAGGCGATCGCGCCGAGCAACAGGCCGAGGATGATGCCGGCCGGTAGTTCACGAAGCACCACACGCCACCAATCGCCGAGATCCACTTCGCCCAGCGCCATCGCGCGGATGATCAACGACGTGGCCTGTGACCCGGAATTTCCACCGGAGCTCATGACCAGCGGAATGAACTGCGAGAGCAGCAGCACGCGGCCAATTTCATCTTCATAGCGCGCCATCACCGAGGCCGTCATCATCTCGCTCACAGCCAGGACGGCCAGCCAGCCGCCGCGTTTCCTCACGTTCTGCCAGAGGCCGATCTGCATGTAGGGCTCTTCGAGCGCCTCCATACCACCGAACTTCTGGGCGTCTTCCGTGCCTTCTTCCTGAATGACGTCGATGACGTCGTCGACCGTGACCACGCCCAGCAGCCGCCGTTCCGAATCCACCACCGGCAGTGCCACCAAGTCGTAGTTCGACGTGATCTGCGACACTTCTTCCTGCGGCATGTCGGGCGCGACGCTGACCACCTCGCTCCAAGCGAGTTCGCTGAGCGGGGTACCGTCGGGTGACGCCAGGAGTTCACGCAGCGAGAGCACGCCGCGCAGGCGACCGTTCTGATCCACCGTGTAGACCGTGTACATCGCCTCGCGACGACCGGCCCGCGACATCGCACGGACCGCGACCAGCGCTTCCTCGGCCGTGAGATTCTCGTCGACCGATACGAACTCGGTGGTCATCAGACCGCCGGCCGTGTACGGGTCGTACTCCAGCAGACGCTCCGTCTCGGCTTTCTCCGCCGGCTCGAACTCGGCGAGAATGTCGTCCGCCGTCTCTTCGTCGAGCTCCTCGAGCGCGTCGGCCCGCTCGTCGGGTGTCATCTCCGACATCATCGAGGCGGCCTCGACGGCCGTCAGCTCCTCGAGCACCATCGTGCGGAGGTTCTCGTCGAGATACTCGAGCACCTCGCCGGCGCGCTCCCTCGGCAGGGCCGAGAGAAACGCGCGTACCATGGCCTCCGGCAGCGCCTCCGCGATGTCCGCGAGGTCGGCCGGGTGCATTTCCTCCGTCTGCGGTCCGATGCTTTCCGGGTGCTCCTCGAGCAGCTCGAGCAGGTCCGGAACGATCAGCGCCGCGAGCGGCCGGTCTACTTTCGAGTGAGGTGGCATCGGCGAAGGGCGGCGGTCTGGCAGTCAAGTTAGCGGTACACCCCCAACGATAGAAGCCGGACCACGGCCCCGTCGATCACCCGCCGCCCGCGCTACAGCACGGGCAGGACTCGCGCTTCGATCCGAATGTGGCGGATCGACACCCCGGCGGCATCGAGCGCGGCGTCCAGCGCGGCACGGTCCAGTTCCCCATCGAGCTCGAGGACGGCGCCCTGCATCGTGACTTCGGCGCTCAACAGCCCGGGGACTGCGCCCAGCGCCGTCCAGACCGCGCGCACGGCGTGCACGGCCACCAGGCCGTCGAGCTGCACGTGGATCCGTTGACGTGGCATCTTTCAATCTCCACGATCGGCGCCGCTACCTCAACCGACCGATCGCAAACCGGCCGGTCGCCGGCGTCGTGCCCTTCTACCCGTCTTGCAATGCCTCGCGTCGCTTTTCTCGGACTCGGCGCCATCGGTGCGCCGATGGCCCGTCACCTCGCCCGTCCCGAATTCGATCTGGCGATCTGGAATCGTACGCTGCGCAAGGCCGAAGCGATGGCGAGCGAGCTCGGCGTGCGTTACGCGCCGACGCCGGCCGACGCGGCGCGCGACTGCGACGTCGTGATCACCTGCTTACCCGAATCGCGTCACGTGGAGGCGCTGCTGGAGGGGCCCGACGGACTGCTCGCGACCCTGCGCTCGGGTGCCGTGCTCGTCGACTGCACCTCGGGGGACGCGGCAACGTCCCGTCGTATGGCCGCGCGGCTCGCGGAACGCGGGATCGGCTTTCTCGACGCGCCTGTGTCGGGCGGCGTCGTCGGCGCCGAACAGGGCGCACTCACCGTCATGGTGGGGGGCGATGCCGCGACGCTCGATCGCGTGCAGCCGGTGTTGGCCTGCTTTGGCAAGCGCATTGTGCACTGCGGCACCGTCGGCGCCGGTGATGCCCTCAAGGCCGTGAACAATGCGTTGCTGGCCATGCACATCTGGGGCACCGCCGAAGGGCTCGTGGCGCTCGAGAAGGCCGGCGTGAAAGCAGAGATCGCGCTCGACGTAATCAATGTTTCGAGCGGGCGCTCGAACAGCAGCATGAATCTCTTCCCGGAGCGCGTGCTCACGCGCGCCTTCCCGCGCACCTTCCGGCTCGCCCTGCTCGACAAGGACGTCGGCATCGCCGCCGAACTCGCGCGCGAGCAAGGGGTGCCGTCGCCCCTGCTGCAGCTCACGGCCGAACTGTTTCGCATGGCCCACAACGAACTCGGCGAGGACGCCGATCATGTGGAAGCGGCCAAGGTCGTCGAGCGTCTCGGTGGTGCGCAGATCGGCGGGTCGTCGGCCAACGGGCGCCCATCATGAGTGCGGCTGGCGTGGCCAATGCCGTCGCGTCGGTCGACGCAATCCGCGCGCACTTCCCGGCGCTCGCGCGCCATGAAGGCGCGAATCCGGTCGCGTTCTTCGACGGACCCGGTGGAACGCAGGTGCCGCGCGTCGTCGCCGACGCGATGTCCGACTACCTGCTGCATCACAACGCCAACACGCATTGGGTCTATCCCACCAGCGTCGAGACCGATGCGATGCTCGCCGCGGCGCGCGTCACGCTGGCCGATTTTCTGGGCGCTTCGCCGGGCGAGATCTCGTTCGGCGCGAACATGACCACGATCCTGTTTCACGTGGCCCGCGCGATCGGCCGGTCGCTTCAGCCCGGCGACGAGATCATCGTCACCGAACTCGACCACCATGCGAATGTGGCACCGTGGCAGGCGCTGGCCAAAGAGCGCGGCGCCGTGCTCAAGTGGCTGCCGCTCGACCTCGAGACGTATCGGCATGAAGCGGGGGCCCTCGAAGGGTTACTCTCCCCGCGCACCAAAGTCGTCGCCATCGGCGCCGCGTCGAACATTCTCGGCACGGTGACCGATGTGACGGCGATGGTGGCGCTGGCCCAGACGGTCGGCGCCATCACGGTGATCGACGCCGTGCACTTTGCGCCGCATGCCCTCGTGGATGTGAAGACGATCGGCGCCGACTTCGTGCTGTGCAGTGCGTACAAGTTCTATGGGCCGCACATCGGCATCTGCTACGGACGGCATGATGCCACGGCCTCACTCGATGTGCCGCGCCTCGAGCCGGCCCCCGACTACGTGCCGGAGTGTCTCGAAACCGGCACGCAGAATCACGAGGGCATTGTCGGCGCCGCCGCGGCCGTGGATTTCATCGCCAGTCTCGCGATCGACGGCACCGCCTCGCGTCGCGAGCGACTCGGGACGGTCATGCACGCGCTGCACGAGCGTGGCGACGTGCTGTTGCGCGAGCTGTGGGATGGACTGCACGCCATCGAGGGCGTGACGGTGTTCGGGCCACCGCCCGGCACGGCCCGCACCCCCACCGTCTCGTTTCATGTGCAGGGGCACCCCTCGGAGGAGGTCGCGCGTTTCCTCGCACCACTGGGACTCTATGTGTCGAACGGCGACTTCTATGCCGCCACGGTGGCGCGCCGGCTCGGCCTCGCCCACGAGGGGCTCGTGCGCGTGGGATGCTCGTGCTACACCACCGCCAGCGAGATCGCGCGTCTGCTCGACGGCGTGCGGGCGCTCGTGCAGGGAACGGCCTGAATGATGCCGAGCCTGCTGCGGCCGACGTCACGCCGCGTTCGCGCACTCCTCGCGCTGCCGGCGTTGGCGGCGGCGGCGTTGGCAGCGGCCTGCGGCGACCGTGCCTCGGGCGGCAAGGCGCTGCCGCCGGCGGAGTTTCTGTTTGCGGCCGGCGACTCCACGTACTGGGTGCGCAGCGGGGACGACGGCATGCGCGTGCGGAGTGCCCCGATCCTGCTCACTCAGGTCGACGGCCGGTTGTTCGAGATCTTCCTCGGCGACGAGGGGGCGGAGTATCCCGACGCCTCGTTCGCGAGCGCGCGGCTGTGGTCGCGCGAACTGCAGCATCGTGACAGCACGCTGCTGTTCGGCGACTCGACCGTCCTGCGCGAACTCGCGGAGTGGCGTCGCGCGCATCCTCGTGACGAGGAGATCGATCCGGCCGACGAGGACGTGCCCGACGATCCGCGCACGGTGGTAACCGACGAGATCGAAATCATCGACGTGCACGGACCGTACATCACCATTGAGCATCTGCTCAACGTGGATATCGACGGCGGTCCACCGCACCGGCACGGGGGCCGTCGGATGGTGCTCGACGTGCGAAGTGGCGCCCTGGCCTCGCTCGAGGTGCTCGTGGGGGCCGACGAGGCGCGACGCGTCACGACGGCTGCGCGGGTATCGCTGACGCAGCTGGTCGACTCCATCCGCACCGCCGGCGCGGCGGGCGACGAACGGGCGTCGGTGGCGATGGAATCGCTTGACAGCTTCCGTTTCGATTCGGTGAGCTTCGGGGTGTCCGACATCGGTCGTGATCCTGCCGTGGCCTTCATGGTGCCGGGGCAGAGCACCGATGGCGAGGCGCTCGCGCTGTATCTGCCGCCCATCACGGTGCGAGCGCCGGCGTGGTGGAAGTCCGTGCGCGCCACGCTGCCGGAGTGGGCCAAGGACTCGGCGCGGGTGACATGGGCTCGCGCCAACTACGAAATCGCGGCGCGTCCGTCGACTGATGGCGACGCGCTGGCCCTCGTGCTGATCGGCGGCGCCGTGGGCCAGGCGCACGAGTGGCCGATTGCCACCGTGGCGGCGCCGGCGTATCAGCTCATTCCGCTCGATACGCCAGCGATCGACAGCGCCGCACGCGCCGCGCTGTCGCGCGCGTTCGATATCTCCACGTCGTTGGACGGTCTCGTTCAACGCGCCCGCTGGCCGCGTGGTCCGTCGATCGCCAACGCGATCGTACGGCTGCGGGCCACTTCATTTTCACGCCGCCAATGACCGATTCTTCGCCCGCCCGTGTGTCCCGCCCCGTGTCCGCGTCGCAGCACGTCACCAGTGAACTCATCATGCCGCATGATGCGAACATTCTCGGGCATGCGTTCGGCGGCGCCATCATGGCGATGGTCGACAAGGCGGCGGCCGTCTCGGCGTTTCGCCATGCCCGTACCGCGTGCGTCACCGCGTCAATCGATCGTGTGGATTTTCGCGAGCCGATCCACGTCGGGGATCTGGTGACCTGTCAGGCGTCGGTGAATTTTGTGGGCACCACGTCGATGGAGATCGGCGTGCGCGTGGAGGCCGAGGATCTCATCACGGGCGCGCGTCGCCATACGAACACCTGCTACCTCACGTTCGTGGCGATCGACCGCAACGGTCGCCCGGTGCCGATCGCGATGGTGCAACCCGAAACGGACGAGCAATCCCGTCGATACGACGCGGCGCAGGCGCGCCGCCGGCGTCGACTCGAAGAGCGTCAGGACGAAGCGCGAGCCGATCGCTAGCGTGGAGCGCCTTCCCCTCGACGCGCGCAGCGACACGTACGCCGCGCTCCGCATTCCGAACTTCCGCCGCTATCTGCTGGCGCTGTTCACGCTGACCCTCGGCATCCAGATCCAAGGCACGGTCGTCGGCTGGCAGATCTATGATCTCACCCACGACCCGCTCGCGCTTGGCATTGTCGGACTGGCCGAAGCCCTGCCGGCGATCAGCATGTCGCTCTTCGCCGGACATGTGGCGGACAGCCACGATCGACGCCGCATCGCCCTCGGGGCCCTTTCCGTGCTGGTGCTCTGCTCGTTGGGGCTCTGGTGGCTGGCGCACCCCGCGCCGATCGGCGATCTCGCGCTCACGGCACCGGCGCGGGTCCGTGCGATCTATGGCGTGATCGTGCTCAGTGGTCTGTCCCGTGCCTTCCTGCAGCCGGCTCGGCAAGCGCTCAGCGCCGAGCTGGTGCCACGCACGCTGTACAGCAATGCGATTACGTGGCGCACCGGGAGCTGGCAGCTGGCGGCGGTGCTGGGTCCGGCGCTGGGTGGCGCCCTCTATGCGCTCGGTGGCACGACACTCGGCTACGCGGTCGATGCCGTCCTGATGACCTTCGCGGTCGGGGCGTTGTTCTCGGTGCGTCATCGCTCGCCGGTCCGTGAGGTGACTGACGAGCCGATCCTGCGCTCGATCACCGGCGGACTGCGCTTCGTGCTCGGCGAACCGCTGCTGCTGTCGGCGCTCACGCTCGATCTCTTCTCGGTGCTATTCGGCGGTGCGATCGCGCTCCTGCCGGTGTTCGCTGCCGAAATCCTGCACACGGGCCCCTCCGGACTCGGGCTGCTGCGGGCGGCGCCGGCGGTCGGTGCCGTGATCACGAGCATCGCGCTGACGCGCTGGCCGCCCTTCGCGCACACGGGCCGCAATCTGCTGATCTCGGTCACCGGGTTCGGGGTGTGCACGATCCTGTTCGGCCTCAGTCGCAGCCTGTGGCTGTCGCTTGCGGCGCTGGCGCTGGCCGGGGCGTTCGACATGATCAGCGTGGTGATTCGGAGCCTCATGCTGCAGTTCCGCACGCCGGAAGCGCTGCTTGGGCGTGTGTCGGCGGTGAATCAGATCTTCATCGGCTCGTCGAACGAAATCGGTGCGTTCGAGTCGGGGCTGACCGCCCGCTGGTGGGGTGCCGTCACGGCCGTTGTGGTGGGCGGGGTGGCCACGCTCGTGGTCGTGGCCACGGTGGCGTGGCGCGTGCCGAGTTTGCGTCGGCTCAAGCAGTTGGTGAAGTAAGGCGGGGTTTTCTGGAACAGATGACGCGGAGTCGCAGAGAGCGCAGGGCACGCGGAGAACAGATCATGTTGATTGTTCTCTGCGGCCTCTGCGCTCTCTGCATCTCTGCGTGATCAGTTCAACGGGCTCGCGGAGACGCTCGATGCCTCAGCCGCCGCCAGCTCCTCGGTGAGCGACAGTTCGATCTCCGTGCCGTCGCGCGCGATGCTCGAGCGCGGAAACACCGAGCGGGCCTCGCGCTCCAGTTCGTGGGCGTCCCGCGAGTAGCGGGCTGAGATGTGCGTGAGCACGAGGCGGCGTGCCCCCGCCTGGCGGGCCACCTCGGCGGCTTCCCGCGCGGTGCTGTGCCCCGTCTCGAGGGCGCGCGCCGCCTCGTCGTCGGCGAACGTGGCCTCGTGAATCAGCAGATCGGCGTCCTGGGCGGCGGCGATCGTATTCTCGCACGGACGGGTGTCGCCAGTGATCACGATCCGGCGCCCGCGCCGGCGTTCGCCCACGAGCACGGTCGGCTCGATCACGCGGCCATCATCGAGTGTGATCGACTGTCCCTTGTGGATGCGCCCCCACAGTGGTCCTTCGGGGATGCCCATGGCGCGCGCCAAGTCCGGATTGAAGCGCCCCAGTCGCTCCTCCTCGACCAAGGCGTACCCGAGAGACTGGGACGTTCCGTGGGATACGGCGAACGCCTCGATGCGATAGTCGGGCTTTTTGACCGACTCGCCGGGGTCGAGTTCCGTGATTTCGATAGGAAATGTGGCGCGGTCGCCACCTAAGCTGATGCATTGACGCAACGTTTTGCCGGCGCCACGCGGTCCCCACAGTCTCAGCGGGTCCGTTCTTCCCTGCATCGCCAGCGTTCGGACCAGGCCGGTGAGGCCAAGAATGTGATCCGAGTGCATGTGGGAGAAGAAGAGATCGTCGAACGCGAAGGAGATCCCGTAGCGCATCATCTGGCGCTGCGTCCCCTCCCCGCAATCGAACAGGATCGTTTCTCCTTCCCGAATGATGGCGAGGGAGCAAACCGCCCGTTCCACGGTGGGACGGGAGGCGGCGGTTCCGAGGAAGCGGACGAGCAGGGGCATGGCGGCAATATAGGCGGAAACGCCGATTCGCCAGTTCCTCGGTCCGCCGCGAGCCCCTGAGCGCGGCCCCGTACTTGCGGCCCCCTGCTCGCGGCGCAGTGGTTCGCTGGCCTGCACGGAGAAAGCGGCCCGATCTTTGCAATGGCCTATCGTAACGTATCGCCGCGATGTGCTGGTTCTGTGACGGAGGCCCTTCGTCTCGTCCCCGCCTGTCGCACTTTTTAGGACTTCCGGATACCGGGGGGCGAATGACTGGGAAAAGCCGACGTGGATTTGCGTCAATGGATCCCACGCGTCAGCGTGAGATCGCAAGCAAAGGCGGGCGGGCCGCGCACGAAAAGGGGACGGCGCACGAATGGTCGTCCGACGAAGCGCGGAACGCTGGGCGAAAGGGTGGTGTCACCGTCAGTCGCGATCGCGCGCACATGGCCGCCATTGGTCGCGAGGGCGGTGAGTCGCGTAGTGCGGCGGCCCGCGAAGCGCGGCTGGACGGACGGAACGCGGAGCGCGAAGTGCCGATACAGGTCGCCCGCGATGGCGATCGGTTGCGACCGACCGCGCCGTTGGCAGATCGTGCCCCCGTGATGCCTCGCAGCGACGAGTCGTCCGCGCGCTGATTCGCGCGCATTCACGACGCATCGGCGGACGTCGCATGCTGCCGCCCGTGTGACAGTTGGTCGAAAGCCTCCCGGATGCGTCTGGGAGGCTTTCGTGTACCCGTCACCGGCGATTGAACGGATTAGCCCGGGAATTTCTCCAGCTGGGCCTGCAGCGTCGAGGGGTCGATGTTCCGACCGCTCACCAGCAGCACGATCGGCCCGTCGGTCACCGCGATCTTCCCGTGGCGCAGCGCCGCCACGGTTACCGCGCCGGCGCCTTCCACCGCCATGCCGGTGGTGCGGTGCAGCCAGGCAATCGTCTCGCCCAGGTCGGCCTCTGTGACGAGCACCATCTCGTCCGCGCAGTATTGCCCGATATGTAGCGCTTCGGCGTCAATCTGACCGGACAACCCATCGGCCAGCGTGGGCGTGACCACGGTATCGATCACGTGTCCCGCCGCGAGGCTCTGCGCCATGGCCGATGTCTCTACGCTCTGGGCCCCGATGATCCGCACCTGGGGCGCCAGTTCCCGCAGCACCGCACCCATGCCGCCCAACAGGCCGCCGCCGCCGGTGCAGATCACCACGGTGTGCACATCGGGGACCTGTTCCAGCAGCTCCAGGGCGACCGTGCCCTGACCGGCCAGCAGATCGAGGCCCAGGCAGGGATTGATGAAGCGGATGCCCTCGCGGGCGGCATGGGCCTTGGCCACGACCATCGCCGCATCGTAGTCGGCGGCATCGTCGTTCACGATCGTGCCCAGCGCGCGAATGCCGTCCTTTTTCACTTGTGGCGCTGTGATCGGCACGTACAGCGTGGCCGGCGTATCGAACGCCTTGGCGGCGTAGGCCACACCGAGGCCGTGGTTGCCCGCACTCGACGCCACCACCCCCTTCGCGCGCTCCCCCGCCGACAAGCCCGCCAGTACGTTGTACGCGCCACGCACTTTGAACGATCCGGTGGGGTTTTCGAGCTCCAGCTTGAACAACACCTCCACGCCGAACGCGTCCGACAGCGCATCGGAGCGCATCACGCGACTCGGTGCCAGCACGGGGCGCAGTCGCTCGGCGGCAGTGCGCACCGCGGCGATGGCAGGGATGACCTTCGGATCGGGGGCAGGGCGTGTCGTCATCTTGGAAAACTAGCCGCTACCAATGTGCTATAGCAGCGTGCCGGCGCGCGGAACGGACGAAGCGGCGCCACCTGCACCCACGCGCCGGATGTACCCAGCCACGTCGAACTTGAGCTTCGCCCGCGAGGTGACCATGGGCCGGATACCACCCCAAATCGGCTTGTTCCCCCATGGCCGATCCCAGAGGCCCAGGCACCACATGATGCCGCCCACGCTGTTCGGATCGCGGCCATCGAGTGCGTACTTGTCGTTCAGCAGGTAGAGCCACGAGCGTGCCTGCTCGTAGTCCTCTGTCCACAGCAACACCGTCTTGCCCCACAGCATGCGCGGATAGTTGTGAATGACGCCCTGCTGCACGAGCTCGCGCTGCGACGCGTTCCAGAGGGCGTCGTGCGTCTGCGCCGATTCGAGCGTGTCGAGGTCGTACAACACGGGGCGGGGATCGCGCACATGCTCCGCCATCGTCTTCTGGATCCACGCCGGCAGCGCCTCGAGTCGATCGAAATTCCGCGTGCGAATACACCAGTTGTACGCCAACTCGCGCCACGTGGTGACCTGCTGCACGAACGCGTCGAGGCTCTCCGGTGACGCACCACTCGCGCGCGCGTCGCGCACCACCCGTGCCGAGGCGATCTGGCCGAAGTGCAGGTACGGCGACAGGCGCGACGTGCCGTCACTCACGCTCGCTTCGTTGCGACGGTCGGCGTACGGCAGGAGTTCACGAGACACGAACGTGGCGAGACGCTCGGCCGCGGCGACACTGCCGCCCAGCAGGGACACGGCGGGCACCGAATGATCGATGTCGCACGATCGCACGGCGGCGGCAATATCGGCATCGCTCATGGTGGCGATTGGCAGCAACGACAATCCACCCTCGCTCACCGTGGCCGTGAGCGATACGCGCAGCGCGTCGCTCACGGCCACGTTCGGCAGCGCGTCGGCGACCGGCTCAATGC
This sequence comes from Gemmatimonas sp., assembly GCA_040399825.1. Taxonomy (GTDB): domain Bacteria; phylum Gemmatimonadota; class Gemmatimonadetes; order Gemmatimonadales; family Gemmatimonadaceae; genus Gemmatimonas. The sequence continues at coordinate 1,965 of JBBARJ010000055.1, read as the reverse complement.
TGTGATCGAGCAGCTTCGCAATCTTGGGGCGAATCGTGCGCGCGGCGTACTCGGGCTTCTCGAACGCGCCACTGGGCACCGTGCACACGCTGTCGACGGCGAGCACGCGCCGGTTCACGCGCTCGGCGAATCGTTCCACGCGCTCGCGGATGCCGGCGGTGGGGAAGAGATCGGTGATCACCACATACGCGCGCGCGGCCAGACGATCGACCACGCGGCGATCGTCATCGCGCGACGGGCGCAGCACGAACTGGTAGTACAGTCCGCGCGCCTCGGCGTCGCGCGCGGTGTCCCGCGCGCCCTGCAGAATGAACGTGTGATGGCGGTCGGCGGCGTACGGATAGCTCGGGTCGAGTCCCTGATGAATCACCAGCGGACGGTTCACGCGGTCCGCCGTGCGGATCGCCGCCCGCAGCGCCCAGTTCTCCTCGAGTCGATGCGTGGACTGCATCCAGTACAGCACGTACTCGCCGTCTGGATGGTATGTCTTCCCGTTCACGTCGACCGTGCGCGCGACCAGCTGGTCACGGACGTAGTCGGCATGGAGCGCATGCGGGGCGGAGGTCGATCGGATTGCGGGCGTCGTCATAGAGAGTCCGGAACGCGCGGCATCGACGGAAAGTGCCGTCGAAACAGGCACCAGCCGACGTGTCACCGCTTGACACCGCTGCGACGGCCGCTACCTTCCGCATGTTACCCGATCGGCCCCGCGCCAACAGGAGCGGGGCCATTTTTGTCCGAGTAACCGCCGTGTGTACCACGGTCCCGGGGCTGTAGCTCAGCTGGGAGAGCGCTGCATTCGCATTGCAGAGGTCAGGGGTTCGAGCCCCCTCAGCTCCATTTTGTGTCGCAAATCGAAGCCGTTTCGTGACGGTTGCGGCGCTGGTGTGACGCGGGAACATGCTGCATCGTCTAGTGTATAGACAGTGAAGCCCGCCGCCGCTCGGTAGGACGGAGAGTTCCAATGACGGTGCGCGTGGCAGTTTCGAACCCCTGGGGCCTGCAAAGGCTGCCAGGGGTTCTTCATTGGTAACTGCGAGGTATGGGGTACGGAGTACGCCTTACGCCCTACTCCCGACCCCTTACTTCGCTGGTAACGCAGCCACGTCGGCGCGAAACGCCGCCATCGTCTCCGCAATGAACCGGCTTTCCTCTTTCTCAACCGTGCCCGCGTAGTCGCTCATCGCGGTGAACCCGAGGTTGCCGAGGAAGCGCATGATCGCGCTCTCGCGTACCGTGATGTCGAACTTCCGGGTGAGTAGGGTCTGGCCGTCCGGGCCTGAAGCAAAGCCGAGGGTGAACAGCACGCCTTTTCCCTCGAAGGGGCGATGCAGTGGCGAGCGCAGCAGGCGTTCCGTGATGAGCGGGAGATGCCACTCGGGGTCCTTGGTGAATTGCATCGCCCAGCCCCGCTCCCTGCCATTCTTCGTATGCACGAACTCGCCTTGCATGTTCGTCACGCCCACGGTGAACACCGAGATCTTGGCGAGGGCGTCCACGTGGATTTGCAGCGTATCGGGCATCCGCCGAGCCGTGCCGACGATCGGTTGGAGCTGGCCGTCGTGCGAGCGGAAGCGCACGGTGAGCAGCTGATTCCGCGCTTCGGCGTCGAACCAGTCCGACCCGCCGCGGTCGGTGAGCCGGTAGCGATAGCGGGCCGGCTCCACGTAGCTGCTGATGTACTTGGCGAAGGCCGGGAATCCGCGCTTGAGGCGGTCGCCACTGACGGTGATCTGGAGCATCACCAGTGTCGACCCGTCAGCTTGGGGCACGGTTGCGATCGAGTCGATCGTGAGGAGACGGCCCAACGCGGCCGTGGTGCGCGGTAGCATGGTCTGATAGTCGGCCCGCACGGCGGCGGCCGGCCGCTCGGATGCCAGGAACAGCGCGCGGGTGATGTCGTCGGCGCGGCTCGGCGGCATCGCGCCGATCGCATTGTCCACGCGGGTGCGCCAAGCCCAGTCG
>JBBARJ010000054.1:6268-14406 GCA_040399825.1 Gemmatimonas sp. | reverse complement strand
GCGCGGTGCCGGCCTATGCCACCGCGCCGGCGCTGTTCTTCGTTGCCTGTCTGATGCTGCGTGAGCTCACCGAGCTCGACTGGGACGACAGCACCGAGGTGATCCCGGCGACCGTCACCGCCCTCGCGATGCCGTTCACGTACTCGATCGCCAACGGCCTCGCGTTCGGCTTCATCACCTACGCGGTGCTCAAGGGCGGCACCGGGCGCGCACGCGAGGTGCATCCGATGGTGTGGCTGATCGCCGCGGTCTTCCTGTTCAAGTTCATCTACGTCGGCGGGCACTGAGGGGGGCGGTACCACGGGCACGTTCAAGGTCGGGCTCGAGTCCCCGTACTACAAGTCCAACCCGCCCAGCTCGCCCTCGCTGAACAGCGCGGCCTGCGTCTTGTTGCGCTGGTTCCGCACCGTATCCCATCGCAGTGCGAAGGCCGCTTCGAGCAGGGCTTCGTATCGCAGCACGTTGTTCGCCTTGGTGCCCACGGACTTCATCTCGAACAGACGGATCAACAACGGCCGCGTGAGCAGCGACACGGGCACACTGGTGTCGGCGATGTTGGCCGGCGCGGTGCGACAGGCCGGGCACAGCAGGCGCGCAGCGATATCGGTGGCACGGCCGATGAGTACGAGGTGCAGGTCGGTCACGCTTCGACAACCATCGCACGTGGGGAATGCACTCTCCGGATGCGGGTCGCCCGCGAGGTCCATCTCGAGCTGGTTGGCCAGCACCGCCTCGGGAAACTCACCGCCGCGCGAAAACGCGTCGCCGGTGCGGTACAGATCCAGCAGGATGGCACGTTCGAAATTCTGTCCGGGCACGATGCCAGCGGCCGCCAGCTTGCCTTCGCCCGCCGGCGTGAGTTGAAACGTGTTGACCTGTCCGTCAATGCTCGTGAGGACGTAGTGGGCATCGCGACCGACGTTTTTGTGAAGGCGGGGCATGTCATTGTGGGGTGCGCCGACGTCCGTTGACCGTCGGATACGTATTGCGGAATCGCCTTATACACGCCGGCGTGGTGTGATAGACGTTCGCGCGCAGATTGGCGCGGAGCAAGGCCGGAAGTGTGCCCGCCACCCCCCCGGATGAGCGCCGCCGCTCCCCCGGACGGCCCCTGTGGAATCCTTACGCACTCGTGACCCACTCTCTATAATCACTCAGTTCGTCGCTCCCTCCCTCCCTTACCACCGAGCAAAGCCTATGATGCGACCGATTCTTACGCGGTTGCTCCTCGCGGCGTCTGCGTCCGCGCTCGCGACCGCAACCGTTCCCACCGCCGTGCTGGCGCAGAACACCATCACCCTTGAAGGCGCCGTGCGTGCCGACGGTGCCCCGGTGGTCGGTGCGCAGGTCACGGTGCGCAATGTGGCCACCGCCGAGGTCACCCGTGTGGCCACCAGAGCGTCCGGTGAGTTCCGGGTGCTGGGCCTCTACTCCGGGCAGTACACCGTGAACGTGAAGGCGCTCGGCTTCCGGCAGCGCACCGATACGGTCAATCTCGCGCTCGGTCAGCGCGCACGGCTCGAATTCGCCATGGAGAAGGGCGCCGCGGAGCTGGACGCCCAGACCGTGACGGCGGAACGGGTGAAGCAGGTCGAGGTGCAGCGCATGTCGGTGAGCGCGCCGGTCACGAAGGACGAAATCGAGAACCTGCCGTTCAATTCCCGCGGCATCATGAACCTGGCCGGCATCGCGCCGGGCATCAAAACGTATTCCGCCCAATCGGGGCGCTCGCTCCCGTCAGGCGGCGCCGCACCGGACCTTCGTTTCTTCAACGTCTACATGGACGGCGTGGAAATGAAGAGTCTCTTCAACGGCAACATCGTCGGACTCGGGCAGACCGGTTCGCCGCTACCGCAGGAAGGGCTCGATAACTTCCGCGTGTACCTCAATCCATACGACGCGGAATTCACGCGGGCCGGTTCCTACGTGATCAGCGCGGAAAGCAAGCGCGGCACGAACCAGTGGAAAGGCTCGGCGTTCGGGTTCCTGCAGAACAAGTCGATGCTGGCCAAGAACGCGTTTCAGGCCGCAGTGCCGAACTTCGGACGCGATCAGCTGGGCTTCAACATCGCCGGCCCGATCAAGAAGGACAAACTGTTCCTCGCTACGAGCTACTAGCGCACGAACACGGACTTCTATCTCGACGTGAACCCCACCACGGCCGCTGCGAACACCATATTCCCGGCCGCCAAGGGATCCTTCCTGGCGCCCAATACCAATCACACGCTGTTCACGCGCCTCACGTACGTACAGAGCCCGCGGCTCACGTACGACTTCATGGGCTCGTCACGGTTCCTGCGGGGTGAAGGCAACTTCGGTGGCAAAGCGTCACAGGATGCCGGTATCTCGCAGAAGTACGAGATCTATACCGCGCAGCTCCGTCAGCGCTACATCTCCACCAGCGGCAACCTGGTGAACGAAGCCTCGCTGCAGTTGGTGAACTGGAACCACAACGAAGCACCGCTCAAGCCGGGCCCGCAGTTCGTCTATCCGGGCGTGCAATTTGGAACCTCGGGGTTCCCGCTCATCCTCAAGGAAACCCATTTCCGTTTCGTGAACCGGGCCACGTACAACCTGGAGAAGGCCGGCTCGCACATCATCAAGGCCGGTGTGGAGCTCAGCACCGTCGGTGCGCTGCAGAACCAGCCGAACAACACCAACGGCACGTTCAACTTCGCGTCGGACGATCCAAACGCGTTGCCCGTGTCGGCGTCGATCGCGGTGGGTTTCACCGATCCCAATGGCACCTCTGATGCCATTGCAGACGCCAGGGGGTACACCACCGGCATTTACATCAATGACGAGTGGCGTATCAAGCCGAACTTCACGCTGTCGCTGGGACTGCGGCACGACGTGGAGTTCAACACGATGAACAACAAGTACACGGTGCCCTGGGCCAATGACCCGGTGCTCAAGGCGATTCCTGCGCTCCAGAATTTCCTGAATACCGGCAATCGTAAGAATCAGCTCGGAAACTTCTCGCCGCGCGTGTCGTTTTCGTGGGATCCGTTCAAGGACAACCGCACCTTCGTGCGCGGTGGCTTCGGCATCATCTACGACCGCGTCACCAGCTTCATGGGGTTCCAGGAGCGTCGCAACTCCACGTGGCGTACCTACACGTTCGCCAACCCCGGCACGCGTGATCCCGCCGTGCTGCGTCAGCGCGTGATCGCCGGTGCCTCGGCCGCCGTCGCGCCGATCCTGATGAACAACAACATGCAGACGCCAAACTCCAAGCAGATGTCGCTCGGCGTCGGGCACCAGCTCACCCCGGAGTTCGGCATCAACGTCGATTACGTGCGTCAGCACATGGACAACCTGTATGTGCAGCGCAACCCGAACTATCTCGATAAAACCGTCACGCCGAACCGTCGCAAGCTGACGCCTGCGTACGGCGACATCCTGATCTGGGATGACATCGGACAGTCGGATTATTCGTCGGTGCTGTTGCAGGCCACCTACCAGCGTGGCAAGGCACGCTTCAACCTCGGCTACACGCTGGGCTGGTATCAGGGCGACTTCGATACGGCCGGGTTGCCGAACTTCGCGTACGAATTCCTCTTCAATCGCCAGCGGACCACGGGCGACGAACGGCATCGTGTGGCATTCTCGCACATTTTGCCGCTACCGTTTGGCTTCACCTTCTCCGGTGTGACCACGATTGCGAGCCCGCGTCCCTTCAGCTCCACCGACGGACGGGACATCAATCTCAATAACATCCTCACCGATGACTTTATCGGCGGTACGGTGTCTTCTACCGGCAATCGTACCACGCTGCCGGCGAACGAATGGAAGAACTGGTATCGCACCGTCGACATCCGTCTTGCGCGCCCGATTCTGAACTGGAACGGCAAGAAGGTCAGCCTGTCTGCCGAGGCGTTCAACCTGTTCAACTGGAAGAACAACCTGTCGTACGGCGGCACCCGCTACACGGCTACCGGCGCCGAGCAGACGACGTTCGGTGTGCCGACGGCGGCGTTCGCCGCCCGCATGGCACAGGTGGGCATGCGGCTCGACTGGTAACGCGGTTGGCTCGCTAACGGTCCAGTAAAACGGCAGGGCGTGGCGTCGGAAGTTTCGACGCCACGCCCTGTTGCTGTTTTGCGGCGCGCTGAGCGCCGTGCGGCGTTAGCGGTAGAGGAGGTACGGTTTGACCAGCGTGGCAAACTTCGCGGCGTCGGCGTTCCACTGGGCAATGAGCGCGTTTTCGGTGCCGGCTTCCACGGCCTTCGTGAGTTGATCGGTCCCCGCGAGGCGATCGATCCCCTTGATGCGGCCAGCGGCGTTCACGGTGGGCTCACGCCACGTGAATTCCTTTGGGTGTGCGGCGTAAAACGCGCGCAGCATGCGGATGCCCAGCTCCACCGGCTTCACCGCGTTGCGATCGGTGACGGTCACCTTGATCATGGGAATGGTCTTCCCGCCGAACTTGTAGCCCGGCTCGATGGTGCGTGTGGCGGTGTCGAATCGCACGCCCGGCAGCTTGAGCGCGTTGAGGGTACGGGCGATCGCCACGTGGTCGGTGAGGTAATCGGCGCCCATCAACGTGAACGGCGCGTCGGTGCCGCGTCCTTCGGTGGCATTGGTGCCTTCGAAGAACACCGTGCCCGGATACAGCAGCTCGGCGTCGAGCGTGCGCAGATTCGGCGACGGATTCACGCGCGGAATTCCCGTTTCGTCGAACCACATGGCGCGCGTGTAGTTCTTCATGGGAATCACCGTGACCTGCGCGTTGAGCGCCTTGGTGCCCACGAGATAGCGCAGGAGTTCACCGGGGGTCAGGCCATACCGCAGCGCCACCGCGTGCTGCCCCACGAGCGAACGGAATTTGAGATCGAGGATATTGCCCTCGAACCGATCGGCGCGAATCGGGTTCGGGCGGTCGAGTACAATGATCGGCTTGCCGGCGCTCGCGGCCGTCAGGGCGAGTGTCCACTGATAGGTGTACACGCGCGCGCCGACGTCCTGAATGTCGTAGAGCAGGACGTCGATGTCCTTGAGCATGTCGGGGGTGGGCGTTTCCACGGCGCCGTACAACGAATGCACCGTGACGCCGGTCTTTTCATCCACGCCGCTGCTGATCTTTTCGCCGGCCTTGGCCTCGCCGCGGATGCCATGCTCGGGACCATACAGCGCGGTGAGCTTCACGCCGGGGGCCTTGAACAGCAGGTCGATGGTGCTCGTGCCCTTCCGGTCACGTCCCGAGTGGTTGGTGAGCAGACCGACGCGCTTTCCCTTGATCAGGTGCAGCGAATCGGTGAGCAACACTTCAATGCCGGGAATCACATTCCCGGTGCGGGGCTGCGCAGGCCGGGATTGCGCACGGAGTGGCGTGGTCGGCACAATGGCGAGGGTCAGCGCGCAAAGAACCGTGGCGGCTCGCGTGGCCGGTTGCCGGAGCGTGGAGCGTTTCATTGCAGATGGGGAGGAAGGTGTTGCCGCGCTGAGTCGCTTGCGGGCGGCACTCAACGCGACGGTCTGCGTGCGATTTTTAGGTGGCCAGGCGGAGCAGCAGGTGACAACGCTCGCCTTCGGTCTTGACGCGAATCCGATCGGTGCGCTGGCCGAGCAACCAGCCGGAGAGTTGTGCCAATCCGGTGGGATCGTTGAGCAAGGTTTCACGGTCGGGGCGCGTTTTGACGAGCACGATGGGCTGGCCATCGTACGACACGTCTACGTCCAGATTGTATTCATCGTACGCCAGATCCACCGTCACGCTGCCGTTAGTCAGGCCGGTATCGAGCGATTCCATCACGTGATGCAGCGATTCCGTCGCCGTGACGATGGTTTCCTTGCGTGCGGCCACCGATGCGCCAAACTGCTGCAGCCCCTCGCGGATGGCGTCGTAGTGATCGCTGCCGGCGGGAAGCACGAGGCGCAGGCGACGCGTGCTGCCCAGTTGCAGGAGCACATTCATCAACACCGCGACGAGCGCGGTGAAGGAGACCGGGGAGTTCAAGATCGGCTTGAGAAACGCCGGGGCGTTGACATACAGATGCGGCGAGAGACCGGCACTGAGCCCGAATGCCAGCGCACAACCGGCCATGAGAATGCGGCGGCTGTCCAGCAAGCGCGAGGTCAGCAACTGGATCCCCGAGAGCATCATGAAGCAGCAGCAGTAGATCACCGACGCCCCCATGATCGGCGCGGGCAGCGCGGTGATCGCGGCCGCCACTTTGGGCGTGAAGGCGCAGAGCACTACCATCGCACCGAAGCTGTAGCCAATGGTGCGGCTGGTCGCACCGCTGGCGAGCGACAATCCGACATTGCCGGATGAGGTATTGTGGCTCAGCGTGCCAAGCAGGCCGCCGATGATGTTGGCCACGCCCTGCGCGGTGGCGCCCCGACTGACGGACGCCATGTCGGTGCGGGTCCAGTTCGCATCATTGATCTTTTGACACAGCGTGAGGTCCCCGATGTTCTTCAGCGACGTCGCGAAGCACGCGATTGCGAAGGGCAGCAGCAGCGACCATTCGAAGGCGTAGCTGGAGATGGGCCGGTGCGGCACGCCGAGCCATGGGGCGTTCGCGATCCGCTGAAACGTTTCGTGGGGGATGGCGCCCAGCGCAACGGCCGAAAGCAAACCGGCCACGATGCCGATCAGCATGGGGAAGAGCTTGGCGATGCCGCGCCCCCATACGGTGCAGGCGATCATCACCGCCAGCGTGACGAGACCGACGACGACGTTGCTCGATTGGTCCGCACCCGCACTCAGGGTGGACGGATCTGCCAACAGTCGGGGAAGCCCGGCTGGCAGCACTGCGATACCGACCATCGTCATGACCACGCCGATGACCTCCGGCGGAAACAACATTCTGAGACGGGGCAATAGGCGCGACAGTCCGACTTCGAAGACGCCCGCCACCGCGGTCATGCCGAAGAGCGTGGGCAGTCCGAAGGGCCCGGCAAGCACCGTCGTCGAAAAGAATGCCGGCGCGATGATCGGTGGGCAAAAGAAGCCACTGCCGATCGGTCCGCGTCGATTGGCCTGCAGCATCGAGCCCAGTCCCGTCGCAATCATCCCCATGCGCAGGATGCTTTGCGTGTCGCCCGGCGATACGGTGATCGTCGCCAGCATCGCCGCCATCACGATCCAACCGGCGGTGGCCATCAACACCTGCTGCAGCCCGAGCGAGGCTAACAGTGACAGCGGCGGCGTGTCGTCAACACCGTAGGTCAGATTGGCGGGCTTCATCCTAATCGTTCAGCTGCAGAATATCATCGAATCCGACAGTCAGAATCACTTCGCGAATCTCCGGCCTCGTCCCCTTCAGTCGCAGCGTGCCGCCTTTGACTTCGGTGAGGTTGGCGGTGACCAGCAGGACCCGAAGGCCAGTGCTGCTCAGAAACTCAATGCCGGAAAAATCCAGTTCGATCGAGTGCGCACCCGCATCGAGCAGTCGCCGCAACTCGGCTTCGTGCTGTTTGATCGTGGTGGCATCAAACCGGCCGACCGGCTGATAGTGCGCGATGTCTGTCATGAGTTTTCTACGGGAGAACGAGGAGTACTCGAGGCGTATTTACGGATGCGCTGACAGCAAGTCCGTATCAAACACGGAGGAGAGCCCGAAATGTCGGGTAAGCATGGATTCAGCGGTCGCGAGGGCACCCTCAACCCAGCCCTGATCATGCGACCACGCTTCACCACAGATGTACACGGGGAAATCGGGAAGCGGCTGCAGGATCTTCTCGGCCACCTCGTGACTGCGCAACCCCATGTTCCAGAAATGGGCGCCACCGCCGAAGGGGTCCCGACTCCAGCTCATGCACGCGGCGGCGAAGGGGGCCGGGGCTTGGCTCTCGTGCACGCCGTGCAGCTCGAGCAACTGGCGGTGTGCCTCGAAGATGATGCGTGCGGGCGCCGCATAGTCCGCCCACATTTCGACACCGGGGCGACGGTGCGCCAGTTTGGACTGCACCTTGTTCGGCTCGGAGTGGTCGAGCTGTTCCCAGTACGACTTGGCCAGGCCGCCATCGTAAATGAGGACCACGCCCTGCTGGTCGTCGGGATTCACTTTCCAGTAGTACACCTGGCGCATCGGCATGTCGGTGACGGACTTCCCATGCGATCCCGCACCCACCACGGCTTCCCACCAGCAGTGTTCGTAGCACAGGGCAATCTTGAAGAGCGGAATCGG
>JBBARJ010000054.1:0-6168 GCA_040399825.1 Gemmatimonas sp. | reverse complement strand
CGGGGCAATGCACTGAAGCCGTCGATCAGATGAAAATGCGTGATGTCGCTCCCGAAATCCGACAAATTGAACGGGAAGCCGTCGGCGGCACTCCACGTCCACAACACGGAGTCGTAGCCGAGCGAGTCTTGCAGGAATTGCACCGCGCCGTGGCCGAGGGTGCGCACCAGGAGGTAGTGCAGGGGGGTTTCGTAGAGTGGCTTGCCCTCGAAACTGCCGCGTTCACCGACCGCACGCCATTGCGCCGCCGTGACGTGCTTGAGCGTGTCGAGCGTCAGGTCGAAATCCAGAACCAGCTTGAACGAAGGGGCCAGCGCGCGCACCGCAGCGACGGCCATCAGATCCTGCAGCGATTCCGGATTGCGCAGCGATTCATCGATGACAAACGGAATGCGTTCGTGGTCGGTCAGCTCACCCTTCGTTAAACGCTGTCCCCGCAAATACGCGATGTTGCTGGGGTTCGCATCGGCCAGCACACCGGCCTGAAGGCCAAACGCCTTCGTCAGTGCACACACCAGATGTTGCGTCGCCGTAAATCGCATGCCGCCGAGTTCGACGAAGGTGTCGTTGACGAACGGCGGCTTCACGGACAGCAGGCGTCCGCCGACACGTTCGCTCCCTTCGAACACGGCCACCGTCAGGGGGCGATTGTGCGCGGCCGCGTCGGCCTTCAGGCGCCAGGCACTGTACAGGCCCGACATACCCGCCCCGACAATTGCGACATCGATGGCCTGCGTCATCGGTAAAGTGGCTGTAGGTTATGGCTCACGGTCGCACACGCAGTGTCCCGAGATAAGGCTAATGCGGTGGGAATGATGGGCGCCCGCGTGGAATCACCGCAAGGTGTCCCGCACTCGGTGGATTGTCCGTCGAGTGGTCTCCCTCCTGCACACCCGCATGTCCTTTCGTCTGCTCGCTCTCACCCTCGCCGTTGGTGCCGTTGCGGCCGTCGGCGCACGGCCGCACACCGGCGCAGCGGCCCAGCCCTCGCGCACGACCATCGTGATGCTCGGTACCGGCACCCCGATTCCCGATCCTGATCGCGCCGGCCCGTCCGTGGCCATCGTGGTGGACAGCACGGCGTATCTGTTTGACGCCGGTACGGGGGTGGTGCGGCGTGCCGCGGCCGCCGAGCGCGCCGGTGTGCCCGCGCTGCGGGCGCAGCGGCTGGGGGTGGTGTTCCTGACCCATCTCCACTCCGATCACACCATGGGACTCAACGACGTGATCTTTACGCCGTGGATCCAGGGACGTGACACGCCGCTGCAGCTGTTTGGTCCGCCGGGTACGCAGCGGTTGGTGAACGGCATTCTCGATGGCAACGACGAAGATATCAAGGAACGTATCGCCAGCGCCGATGGGCCATCGGCCACCGCGTGGAAGGCCACGGTGCACGAGATCACCGAGGGCGTGGTGTATCAGGACGAACGCGTCACCGTGCGCGCGTTCGCCGTGCCGCACAGCGCGTGGCCGTTCGCGTTCGGGTACCGGATTACCACGCCCGACCGCACCATCGTGATCAGCGGTGATGCGCGCGCGAATCCCGCCATCGCGCGTGAATGCAACGGCTGCGACGTGCTCATTCACGAGGCCTACTCCGACGCCGGGCTGCAGACGGTCAGCGCCGCACGGCGTCCGTACCACATGCAGGCGCACACCTCGGCAGCCCAGTTGGCGGACATCGCCACCGCGGCCAAGCCAAAGTTGCTCGTGCTGTATCACCAGCTGGTTTGGAAGTCGACCGACGAGCAGTTACTGGCTGAAGTGCGGGCCGGCTACCGCGGGCGCGTGGTCTCGGCCAAAGATCTGGAGAAGTATTGAGCGACGGGGCGCATGGCGGTGGTGCCCAGCGGCCCTTGCCCAGCGGCCCTTGCACCAGTTGGCGCTCGGCGGCAAGCTTGGTCGCGTGAGCGCTGCGGCGGCCTGAACTGTCTGCCGTTCACCGTCTGAATCTTCACGCGAAAACGGATGTCGCCGCGTCATGAGCCTGCACGTGTACCTGCTCTGCCACAACGAAGAAGTGCTGCTCCCGCACACCGTGGCGCACTATCGGCGGCGCGTGCCTGGCGTCACGTTCACGAGCCTCGACAACGAGAGTGACGATCGCTCTGTGGCGATTGCGCGCGAACTGGGCTGCGCGGTCGCGACGTTCGGTAGCGACGGGAAGCTCGACGACCGCACCCAACGCGACCTGAAGAACACCGTGTGGCGTGAGGTGGCCAAAGGCTGGGTGATCGTGGCCGACATGGATGAGTGGCTGTGCGTGACCACCGCAGACCTTGAGCGCGAGGAGCGGTTGGGGGTAACGATCCTCAACACCGAAGGGTGGAACGTCTTCGGTGAGAGTGCGACCACGACCCTTGAAGATATTGACCTGCACGCCCTTCGCACTGGCTACCTCCATCCGCCGGAGTCCAAGGCCATCTGCTTCCGTCGGCCGCAAATCGCAGCGATGAACTACGACTATGGTGCCCATGGGTGCGCTCCCGAAGGGGAGGTCAAGTGGTCCCGTCACACCTATCGCCTGAAGCACATGTCCGAGCTTGGGCACGCATTCATCGTGCGCAAGCATCAGGTGCGCTACGAGCGCGGCAAGGAGCAGCGGGCGCAGAATCTCGGCATCCATTACACCAACGACGTGGCGGAAGTGTCGGCGGAGTTTGCTGAGGCACGCGCTGCCGCCAGAGCGTTCTCTGAGTCGCCGTTCCGCCAAAGGCCTCTGTGGCAGCAGGCACTCCTACGTCGTGTTCGACGGGCCCCCGGCGGCGTGCTGCGCCGCCTTCGTCGCGTGTTCAGCTAGCGAACCACCGGTACGGAACGCCGAGGTGCCAGAGGTGCCGGCTACCCTCGCGACCGGTGGTGGCCTCCGGTCTTCCGGCTGAGCCATCCCCGTGCAAAGGCATCGCTCGCCGCTCGCGACAGCTCCGCATCCACCGGATACTCCTCCACCGGCACCACGCCAAATCGTAGCGCGGTGAACGCGCCCACCAGCACGGGGCAGTAGTTGCTCATGCCGGCAAAGTGAATCGAGCGACGTATGGCGTCGGGGAAGTCGGTGGCGGTGCGCGCGAAGTACACGGCCGCTTCGAGCACCTTGGGGGCGTATCCGCCGCGTGAGAGCTGCGCCCGGTCTGGCGTGTTGGTCGAGAGCAGGGTGTGCACCACGCCGGTGGTCACGCGCGTAGCCTCGCTGACCGCCGCGTCGAACGTGGCTCCGCGCAGCATGCATCGCACGATGGTGGCGGTGGCCGCACTCGATTCGGCGGCGTCAGGGTGCCAATGCGTTAGGCGCGCTTCGGTGCGGGCGGCATCGGCCACCGCCGCGTCGGGGATCACGGCCGCACAGCCGATGCCCGTGGCGCGGTGCGCCGTGTTGGCACCGGCGGTGAGTCCGCGCTGCTCGGCGTGCACGCGTTGGGCGGCGGTGTCGGGGGCGATGCCATTCGCGATATGTTCGAGCACGGCACTCCACGTGGGGCCGGTGTCGAAGGCATCGGTGCGGTGCCACGCGAGGTAGCGCTGCAGTACGAGCGTGGTGTCCAGCCCGTTCGCATCGGCGATGGCATGGCCGAGCATCATAGCCATGCGCACCGGGCCGCCGATGCGGTCGCCGATGGCTTGGCCGAGGAGTGGGTTGAACGGGGGGGCAGTCACGTCAGCCGCGCGGCGGACGCGCGGCTGCAGCGCTCGGCTCTGCGGCTGGTCAACCGAGGTACGACGGCCCGACGACCGCCAGCGTCAGGGGACGGTTGGTGATCGTGCCCGTGGTGGACTCCACACAGCCGATGTCCTTCTGAACCCTGTCCCCGGGACGCGGTCGTCCGTTGGCGTCGAGCAGCAGGGCGTTGTCAGTGTCGAGGCCGGTGATGCTTGGTATCGCGGGATAGCTCGCGCTGGCGCGGTTGATGGCCGGACTGCCGGACAACAGTTCCAGGAAGCCACCGGCATTCGACCCGAGCAACGGATCGGTGCGCTCCATGCCGGTCGTGATCGTCACACCCAGTGTGCCGTCGTAGATGTTGCCGACCCAGGTGGTGCCGCCATTGAGGTTGCGTAAAATGACACCACCACCGGCCTTCTTGAAGATGTTGTTCGCCCACGTGTTGCCCGACGCGCCCACACCGCCCAGGTTGACGTCGCCGCAGTTGACGAACGTGTTGTGGAGGAAGTTGATATTCTTGAGGTTACCGCTCACGTAATCGTACTCCACCGCGGCCGCGGAGCCGCCGACACCAGAGCGCTCGAAATAATTGTTGTAGCAGATGATGTTGTTGGCTTCCTTCACGCGGATGCCGCCGGAACCAATGAAGAAATTCCCATAGGCCACGTTGTCGTTGCCGTTCCGGAACACCAACATGCCGTCCGGATTATTCACGAACGTGCAGAAGCGAATGACGTTCTCACGGCACTTTACGGAGATGCTCTCGCTGTCGCCTTGGCCGGTGTTGTTCCAGTAGCAGTACTCCACCACCGTTCGCGAGGCGTACGCGGACTCGGCCCCGTTGCTCAGGCGGATCGGTTCATTGCCGAAGTCACCGCCACCTCCTGGCAGGTTCTGAAACGAGCATCGGTGGATGCGGTGGTACCCGGGAACCGTCGCATCCGCTTCCACGTGCACGAGGTTGCCGATCGGTGCGTTCTGCGGCTTGTTCTCGAAATTCGAATACGAGATCCGGTTCCGCTGGCTTGGCGCTTGAATGGAGATGTACTTCTGGGCGGAATAGCCGTTGAAGTTGAGCTGGGTCAGCAGGTTCTCGTTGCCGGTGACCGTGATGACCACCCCGGCAATGCTACCCGAGGTGAACTGGAATCCGCTGAACACGACGCGATTCGCCGAGATGGTGATCGCGTTGGTCCCGTGCAGGAACACGCCGCCCGGTGTCGCGGCGCGCACGATGATCCCGCTGGTCGAGACGTTGATGGTGTTGTTCGCGTAGGTGCCATCCGCGACCACGATTTCGTCACCGGCGGCGGCGCTACTGATGGCCGCCTGGAGGGCGGCGATGCTGCGAACGTTGATCGTGCGCGTCACGGTGCCGGCTTGGGGGACGGTCGGCGTACTCGGGTCGGCGCAGGCGGCGGTGAGTCCGCCCACGGCGACCGCCGATCCGGCCACCGCCATGGAGCGCAGGAAGTCGCGACGACGAACGTTCGGGTGCGTCATGCTACGGTCTCGGCGAAATGGGAGTACATGATGACGCGCGCGGGTGACCGACGCTCCTACAGCGTGTCCCCGCCATACGACCGGATGTAATCCACCTCCAACCGGAAGGTGCCGTCCTTGCCGTCAGCGATGTATAGCCCCACGCCGCGGATGCGCGCCACGTCGAGGGGTGCCGCGTTCACGGCCCGGCCGAAGATGGTGCTTCGCAGCGCGCTGAAGGGCACACGTACCGTGGTCCACTCAGCGGTGGTGGCGATGGGGGCGCGACGCGAGATGGTTCGGCCGTACGTGCGGGTGCCATCGTCGATCTCCACTTCGAATTGGCGCCCGCTGCCGCGCACCCGGAGTTCGATCCCCACCTGACCCGTGAGGTCGATGTCGCGCCGCGCCCGCACGGACGTGAACCCACCATCCTGCGTGACCAGCGTGCCGGTAAACCGCAGTGTCCCCTCCGCTACTGCTACGAACCCCGCGGAGTGACCGCCCATGACGCCGTCGTTCACGACGTCCCACTCCGCCTCGTTGACGCGGTCGAACGCGAACAAGGTCGCGGGCGCCGGCGCCGGCATGGGTACCTGCCGCGGACGCGCGCCCAGCCCCAACAGCAGCAGCGACGGCACCAGCAGTCGGCGCACGCGCACCGACTAAACGGAGAAGGTGATCACGCCGCCGTTCGCCGTGACCGGATAGTTGCGCAGCGGCGCCGAGGCGGGGCCGGTGGCCACCTGTCCGCTGGTGCGGAAACGGGACCCGTGGCAATCGCATTCCAGCAGCGACGTGCTGTTGTTGAAGCGAGACAAGCCGCAGCTGCTGTGGGTGCAGGTTTTGGAGAGCGCGACGAATCCGGCGCCCGTGTTGATCACGATGGCATCGGCCGCCGAGAGAATCACGAACTGCCCGGCGGTCGCGATTCCGGCCAGCGTGGTGTTGATGGACACCGAGGACCCGCTGATCGTGACGCCGGCCTGCGCCGCGCCCGTGTTGCCGCCTCCGGTGTTGCCGCC
>JBBARJ010000053.1:1654-14427 GCA_040399825.1 Gemmatimonas sp. | reverse complement strand
GTGCTCCGACAGAGCTATCGCTGGCTGGTCGCGCTCTCGGGGCTTGCCGCACTCGCCTCCGTGCTGTTCGCCTGGCTTCCCGGCGCGCAGCTCCACGCCGAGACGCGGACAATGCTGCCCATGCTCGCGTTGCTGCTCGCGCCGTTCACCCTGCTGCAGGGTGTCTGCTCGGCATGGAGCGGCCTACTGGCCGCCGAGGGGGCCTACAGCGCCAGTGCGTTCGCACCGATCGCACAACCGCTTGGCGTTGCGCTCGCCATCGCGCTCGTGCCCGACCCGACGGTGTGGACGATGGTGGCCGGGCTACTCGTCGGTACGCTGGTGCAGGCCGCGTGGCTCGCATGGGCCCTACGAGGGCGCGGACTGTCGATTCGCGGCATCGCGATGGTGCATGTGCCGCACGATGAGCGCGCGGCACTGACCGACGCATTGTCCCGCGTGCGCGTGCAGTATCTGCCGGCGGTTGCCGGCGCGATTCTGATGAGCGCCACGACGCTCGTGGATCAGACGATGGCCGCCTGGCTGCCCGTGGGCAGCGTCTCGGCGCTCGGCTACGGCACGAAGGTCAGTTCCGTCCTCATGACGGTCGGTGCGATGGCGCTCAGCACCACGCTGTTGCCACATCTGTCCGCGCTGGTGGCACGGGCGGAATGGACGGCGTTGCGCGAACTCGAACGCCGGCTCCGATGGCTGCTGCTGGGCACGACGATTCCGGTGACCGTCGTGTTGGTGTTCTTCTCCGCGCCGATCGTGCAGCTGCTGTTCGAACGCGGTGCCTTTTCCGCGGCGGAGACGGCGACCGTGTCGCGCGTGCAGGCAGCGTATCTGCTGCAGGTGCCAGTACATCTGCTAGGCATCCTGTACGTGCGCTTGATCTCCGCATTGCAGGCGAATCGCCTGCTGACCATCGGATCGGCGATCAACCTCGTCGTGAACATCGGCCTGAACGTCGTGTTCATGCGCCAGTATGGCGTGGCCGGCATCGCGCTCTCCACGGCCGCCGTCTACGCCGTGTCGTGCGTGTACCTCGCGGTGGTCGCCCATCGTCGGCTGCGCGTCGCGGAAGCCGAATCACACCGTTCCAAGGCGCACGCATCACCCGCACCCGTCTCCCCTACTCCGGAGGCCCCGTGCGCATCGGCTGCGTGATCGCGTCGCTGGGCTCGGGTGGCGCCGAGCGCGTGATGTTGTCGCTGTGCACCGCCTGGGCGGCGCGCGGCGACAGCGTCACGTTGTTCACGTTCGATGATGGCGGTCAGGATTTTCACGCGGTGCCCGCCGGCGTCACGCGCGTGGCGCTCGATATCGCCGGAGTGAGTTCGTCACCATTGGCCGCAATCCGGGCCAATGTCGTGCGCCTCCGCACGTTGCGAGGCGCACTCCGTGGGCACTCGCTCGACATCATCGTCAGCTTCACCGACCGCACCAACGTGAGCACGCTGCTCGCTTCCCGCGGGCTTGGCATTCCGGTCGTCATCTCAGAGCGAATCGATCCGCGTCGGCATGACATCGGCGCGGCGTGGTCGGCCTTGCGTCAGGTGGCCTATCGCTGGGCCGCCGCACTGGTCGTGCAGACCGAGCGCGTGCGGTCGTGGGCGGAGACGCACGTGTCTCCGGCCCGCGTGCATGTGATCGGCAATCCGCTGCGCGAGGTGGCCGCGCCGTCGGTGGCCGCCGGTGCACGCGCCGAAACGATCGCGGCCGTCGGCCGCCTCGTACCGCAGAAAGGCTTTGACACGCTTCTCCGTGCGTTCGCACTCGTGCACCGCTCCCACCCGACGTGGCGCCTCGTGATCAGCGGTGAAGGGCCAATGCGCGCGTCACTGGAAGCACAGGTCCGCACGCTCGGTCTCGCCGCCGTCGTGTCGCTCCCCGGCCGGACGTCCACGGTAGACGAGGTGCTCGCCGAGTCGGCCGTGTTTGTGCTCTCGTCGCGATATGAGGGCTTCCCGAATGTGCTGCTGGAGGCGATGGCCAGCGGTTGCGCCTGCGTCGCGACCGATTGCGACTCGGGGCCGTCGGACTTGCTGACGCACGAGGCCTCGGGGCTGCTCGCGCCGGTAGACGATGTCGTCGCGATCGCCAGCGCCCTCGCGCGCGTAGTGGACAATCCTGCGTACCGGAGTCGTCTGGGCGAAGCCGCGCGCGTCTCCACTCAGCGATTCGCGCCCGCGCGCGTGCTGCAGGCATGGGATGTCGTGTTCGATGCCACGCAGAGCCGTGCCGCATGACCGCCGCGCTGATTCCCACCGCCGCGGTCGAGAGCACGTCATCACTGGCACGGACCGCCCGTACCATCGGGGCGCTGGTGGCCGTCGTCTTCCTCTTCTCGGGCTTCAGCACGTGGGCATTCAATACGGGCGCAATCCCGTTGCCGCCGCTCGCGTTCATGCTGGTGGTGCTCGGATGCGCCGGTGCCGCGGTGATCCTCGAGCCGGCGAGACTGGGCGGCGCGCGCGTCAAGCTCTGGAGCGCGGCCAGCGCGTGTCTCGCCATGCTCGCCTTTCTCTGGTCGTCGGGGAGCGAGCTCGCGTTGCAGGAAGCACAGACGCGCACGCTGTCGGCGATGCTGCTGGTGGGATTCTCGGTCTTGATGGCCGATTCGCAAACGCGGACAATCACGCGCCGCGCCATCGCCGTGTCCACGCTGCTGACGGTGGCGATCAGTGTCTGGGAAATCACGCACCCGATGACGTTCAGCATGGCGTTGGGTCGATCGGCCAGCTTCTACGTGAACCCGAACATCGCCGGCGCGGCGCTCGTGAGCGGCCTGCTGCTCGCCCTTCCCATCGTGCCGGTGCGCGCGCGCGAACTGTTTGTGCTGCTCGTCGGCGCCGGCGTGTTTCTCACGCTCTCGCGCGGCGCCCTGCTCTGCTTCGGCATTGTCATCGTCGTGCTGCTGGTGTCGCGCCAGTTACGGGTGCAGCGGCTCTCGCTGCTGACCGGTGGCGGCATGCTGCTGATGGCGTCGGTCGTGGGCGCCATGATGGCCAGCGGTGAGCTGAGCTATCTGAGCGGTGGCGCCGAGCGGTTCGTGAAACAGCGACTTGGCATTGGATCGCGTGAAGAGTTCAGCGCCGATGCGAGCGCCTCGTCCCGTTCGCAGCTGGCGATGCACGCACTCGATCTCTTCGGCGAGCGGCCGCTGACGGGTTTCGGCACGGGCGCCACCGTGGAATGGAACGAACCCGAGTCGACCCACAACATCTATGTCCGGCACCTGGCCGAGTACGGCGTGCTCGGCGCGCTCCTGATGCCGGTCCTGCTATTGATCGCGTGGCCACGACACCGTGAACGCGCGTCACGCGCGTATCTCGTCGCGGCACAGGCGTTCGTGATCTTTGTGGCGCTCTGGGGCGTGTTCTCACACAACGTCGCGGACGACGCCTTCGTGCTGATTGGCCTGGCACTCATCACCGCGATTCCGGAGCGCCACGATCCCGAGGTGGCGCCATGATCCCGACCATGAGCGGCCACCTCATCGGGGAGCGTGCGCCGAGTGCGGCGGCCCCGCTGCGCGTGGTGATCCTGCTGGGTGGACTAGGGGTCGGCGGCGCCGAAACGCAAGCCATCGCGTTGGCGGCCGAACTGCAGCGCGAGGGGCATCGTATCGAGTTGATCACACTGGCCGATGGTCCCCTGCGCGCGGAAGTCGAAGCGCACCGGCTCGTGTTGCACGTCTTGCCGCGCATCGGCGACCTTGCGCTCACCGCCGTGCCGGGACTCATGCGACAGCTCGTGGCATCAAATCCGCAGGTGGTGTATGCGTTTCTCGAAGTCCAATGGCTGCTGGCGTTGGCGGCGGCATCACGCATGCCAACCGGGCGACGTCCGCGCGTGGTACTCGGGCTGCGCACGAGCGACTACGACGTGCGCCCCGCCCAGCTCAAGGCGCGACTGGTGCGGACGCTCGCCAGACATGCCACGCCGCGGGCGGATCTGCTCATTGCGAACAGTCACGCGGGACTGGACAGCTATCGCGCCGTCGTACCTGACGCCCCCGCTGGCGTCGTCGTGCCGAACGGCGTGGACGTCGCGCGATTCGCGCCCTCGCCGTCCTCGGGGGCGCAGTGGCGTGAGCGCTGGTCGATTCCGCTGGATGCGACGGTGGTCGGGCATGTGGGTCGACTGGATCCCGTGAAGGATCACGAATTGCTGTTGGGGGCGTTCGCGCGTGCCTGCTCGAACGACGCCGCGTGCCATCTGGTGTGCGTCGGCCACGGCGAACCCGCGCGCATCGCCGCGCTCGAGCAGGAGGCGGAGACGCTCGGCATCGCGAACCGTGTGCATCTGGTGGGCGGTCAGTCGGACACCAGTACGCTGTACCCGGCGTTTGATGTGCTCGCGCTTTCATCACGCCGCGAAGGCTTTCCGAACGTGGTGGCGGAGGCTATGTCCTGTGGCGTCCCGGCCATCGTGACCGACTGCGGCGCCGCCGCCAGCATCGTGGCCGGTTTCGGCGAGGTGGCGCCGGTCGGTTCGGTCGATGCCTTCGCCAGTGGCTTGTCCCGACTACTCGCGCGTCGCTCGGCCACGCTCGCGCAGGACAGTCGCACCCATATCGTTTCCAATTTCAGTCTCGGGGCAGCAGCCTCCCGCACGGCTGCCGCCCTTCAGTCCCTGTTCCAGGTAAACGCTGTATGATACCCACACCGCTTTCGTCCGCTGCGATCACCAGCGGTGCGTCGACGAGCTCGCCGCAGGCCACCTTGACCGCGCTCGACGTGCTGCGACTCGCCCTTCGCAGGCGCCGCCTGCTGCTGGTTGCACCGATGTTCGTTGCCGCGACGGTGGTTGGCATCGGACTCGTGGCCGACCGACAGTGGGTCTCGCAGGCCACGTTCGTGGCGCAGACACCTGGCGGGGGGATCTCTCGCCTGGCGGGACTGGCGGCGCAGTTCGGTGTGAACGTGCCGAACGCACAGTCGGGACAGTCGCCCGACTTCTACGCGGACGTGTTGCGCGGCGACGGCATGATGCGCCAACTGCTCGCGGGACGCTATACGAGCGTCGGTGGTCAGCCGGTTTCGCTGTCCGCCCACCTCGTACCGGGTGTCGCCGACACGGCGCAACGCGGCGAACTCGCGTTGCGCCAGCTGCGCACGATGGTCAGCGCCAGCGTGGGGATCAAGACCGGTCTCGTACGTCTTGCTGTTCGCCTCGACGATCCCGAATTGGCCCGTCAGGTAGCCGCCCGTGCCCTTGAAGAGCTGAATCGGCTGAACGTGCTCGCGCAGCAGGCGCAGGCCTCGCAGGAACGCGTATTCACCGACGCCCGCCTGTCGATGGCGCGCAGCGAACTACGGGTGGCCGAGGACCGACTCGAAAACTTTCTGCGCAGCAATCGCGTGTTCAGTGGCGCCCCACAATTGGTCCTGCAAGAGGACCGGCTGCGGCGTGAGGTGAATCTGCGCCAGCAGGTGGTCTCCGGACTGGCGCAGGGTCTCGAGCAGGCGCGCCTTGAAGAGAGCCGGAATCTGCCGGTGATCACGGTGGTCGAGGCGCCAGTCCGTCCAGCGCTGCCGGACAGCCGTCGCCTGGTCCTGAAGGCGCTCTTTGCGGCGATCGTGTCTGCCACGGCGCTGTTGGCTCTGGTGCTCGTCGGCGAGTGGCGGCGGCGCTTGGCCGTCCTGAACCCGGCGCTGGCGGCAGAAATGGAATCGTTGGCCGCCGAGGCCGCTGGTGATCTCCGCCGTCCATGGCGTCTGATCTCGCGGCCCCGGCCCGACGACACGTCACGAGCGGCCTGACCAAACGCATCCCCATGTCACGGTCCCTGTCCGACGCATCGCCCCGCATCCTGCACATCATCACCGGTCTGGGAACCGGTGGTGCTGAGGCGAGCCTCGTCCGTGTCATTCGTGGCGCGGAGGATCCGTCGCGCCACACGGTCGTGTCGCTCACGACCCGTGGGACACGCGCGGCGGAGTTGGAATCGCTGGGCGTTCGCGTCTGGGCCATCGGACTCGCCCGCGGGCACGCGTCGTGGCAGGCGTTACGCGCCCTTCGTGCAATCGCGCGTGAGGTGGACCCTGGCGTCATTCAGGGGTGGATGTATCACGCCAACGTCGCGGCCTCGTTACTGTCGATGACGAGTCACGAGCGCTGGCCGGTCCTGTGGAACGTGCGACACGCGCTCGATGCGTGGAGTGCGGAGCCGCGAAAGCTTCGCTGGCTCATCCAGGTCATGGCGCGTTTCTCGAGCCAGCCGCGGGCGATCATCTACAATTCATCGCGCTCGGCGCGCCAGCATGAAGCGCGCGGCTACTCGGCGGCACGTACGGTCGTGATTCCGAACGGAGTTGATGTCGAACGCTTCAGCCCAGACGCGAAAACCCGCGCGGCGACGCGACTGGCTCTTGGGGTTCCGGCCGACGCCGTCGTCATCGGCATGGCCGCCCGGGTCGATCCGCTCAAGGACCACGATACGTTTCTTCGCGTCGCGGCGCACATCGCGGCGCGCACGGAGACCGTCCACTTCCTGCTGGTCGGTACCGGCACCGAAGCGGGCGTCGCCGAACAGCCAACCGCGCTGGACACAGTGATCGCGCAACGGGTACACGACGTGCCGGCCTTGGCCGGACGCTTGATGCGCTGCGGTGAGCGCCGCGACATGCCCGCGATCTACAATGCCTGCGATCTCGTGATGTTGACCTCGCGCAGCGAAGGTAGCCCCAATGCCGTTGCAGAGGCGATGGGCTGCGGCGTCCCCTGTGTCGTGACGGACGTCGGCGATGCGGCGCATCTCGTGGGCGAGAGCGGTGAGGTGGCGCCGGTCGGGGATGTAGTCGCACTCGCCGAGGCCGCACTCGGACTCGTGCACGGCCACACTCAGCGCCTTGAACGAGGAACGATGGCGCGCGCGCGCATTCAGGCGCATTACTCGGCGCCGGACGAGCGCGGCGCCTACGAACGCCTCTGGGCGGCGACGGTGGCGCGTACCGGGCCTGCGGCTCTGCGCACCGCGACGGGGAGCGTGAACGCCAGCGTCGAAGCACCATCGCCGTCGGCCGCACCGAGGCTACTGGTGGTGACCACGGTCAGTGCGACGCTGGAGGCGTTTCTGCTGCCGTACGCCGATCACTACCGGGCA
Source organism: Gemmatimonas sp. (assembly GCA_040399825.1). Lineage (GTDB taxonomy): Bacteria > Gemmatimonadota > Gemmatimonadetes > Gemmatimonadales > Gemmatimonadaceae > Gemmatimonas. Next base: position 7,334 of record JBBARJ010000053.1, on the reverse strand, counting down.
CGCGGCTGGCAGGTGGATGCGCTCGCGGCCGGGGCCACTACCCACCCGGGGCTCGACGCGCATTACGATCGCCTGTACGACGCATCGTGGCGGCGACGCGTGGGCGGCGCGCGGCACGCGTGGCGCACCGTACGGGCGTTGTGGTGCGCCCCACGCGAGGTCCGCGACATTGTCACCAACGGCGCGTACGACCTCGTGCACGTTCACACACCGATTGCGGCATGGATCACCCGCTTTGCGCTGCGCCGTCGCGCCCCGACCACGAAAGTGATCTACACCGCGCACGGCTTTCACGCGTACCCCGGCGCCAATCGTCTGCGCAACGCCGTGTTGCGCATGTTCGAGCGCGTAGCCGCCGCGTGGACCGACTACCTCGTGGTGATCAATGCCGACGACTTCGCGTTGGCGACGCGCGATCAGCTCGCCCCGGCGGATCAGATCGTGCATCACCCCGGTATCGGCGTCGACACCGTACACTATCGGGCAGCCTCCGCCGTCGACCGGCGGTCCACGCGACAGGCGATGGGCCTCGATGACGCGCAGCCGCTGATCGTCGTCGTGGCGGAGTTCAACGGAAACAAGCGCCAGGTGGACGTGATCGAAGCGCTCGCACACCTCGCAACGAGAGCGACCACGATGCCTACCGTGCTGTTTCTCGGCGATGGCCCGCGTCGCGTGGCGATGGAGGCGCTCGCCGTGGCACGTGGGGTGACGGGGCACGTGCGTTTCCTCGGGCACCGTCGTGATGTGGCCGAGATCGTCGCCAGTGCGGACGCGTTGTTGCTGCCGTCGCAGCGCGAGGGGCTGCCACGCTGCATCCTCGAGGCCATGGCCATGCACGTCCCCGTGATCGCGTCCGATGCACGCGGCTCGCGTGATCTCGTGGCTCACGGACGCGGCACCAGCTATCGCACGGGCGATGTTGCGGCGCTGGCGCGCGCGCTGGCCGATCTGCTGCAGCAGCCGTCGGACGCGCACGCGCGCGCCGGACGGGCCGCCGACTGGATCAATCGCGAAGCAGCGCTGTCGCATCTGCTGGCGCGACACGATGCACTCTACGACGCCGCTCTGCGGGGCGTTGTGCCGTGGACCGATCGAGCAGGCGCCGAGCGCGTCGACACCGACGCCAACCGCAACCCACGAGGACAGGCCGCGTGATGATCAAGCGTCTGCTCGACATCGGTGTCTCAGCCGTCGCGCTGCTGCTCGCGGCACCGCTGCTGCTCGTGGTGGCCGTCGCCGTGCGTATGAATCTGGGAAGCCCCGTGCTGTTCCGGCAACGACGCCCGGGACTGCACGGCCGGCCCTTCACGATGGTCAAGTTTCGCACGATGCGCGATGCGATCGGCCACGACGGACGCCCCCTCCCCGATGGCGAGCGTCTCACGCCGTTCGGCAAGCTGCTACGCTCTACCAGTCTCGACGAGTTGCCTGAGCTCTGGAATGTGCTGCGCGGTGAGATGTCCCTCGTGGGGCCGCGCCCGTTGCTGATGGAATATCTCGAACGCTACACCCCCGAGCAGGCCCGTCGTCATGACGTGCGGCCCGGCGTAACCGGATGGGCGCAAGTGAACGGGCGCAACGCGCTCTCGTGGGAGGAGCGGTTCCGTCTCGATGTCTGGTATGTCCAGCACCGCTCGCTGCGGCTCGACCTGCAGATTCTGATACGCACACTCACCATGGTCCTGCGCCGAACCGGCGTGAGCGCGCACGGTGAAGCCACGATGTCCCGTTTTGAGGGGAAGGGCGGATGAACGAGATCGTGATCTACGGCGCCGGCGGATTCGGTCGCGAAGTGGCGCAGCTGCTGGACGACCTCAACGCGCACGCCCCCCAGTGGTCGGTGCTCGGTTTCCTCTCCGATGATCCGACATGGCATCGCCGGATCGTTGGCGACCTCCCGGTGCTGGGCGGCAGCGAGTGGGTGCACGCGCGCACGGCGCCGATCGCCATCGCGATCGGCGTGGGCGGCCCGGCCCTCAAGCAACGACTCGTGGCGCGTGTCCGCACACCATTCGCCTCGTTTCCCACCCTCGTGCATCCCTCCGTGGTGCGGGGGCGCCGGGTCTCGCTCGGAGAGGGCACCATTGTGTGCGCCGGGTCGGTGATCACGGTGGACATCCGCGTGGGTGCATTCTCCACGATCAATTTGTGCTGCACGATAGGGCATGACGCCGATCTGAGCGACTATACCACGTTGGCCCCGAGCGTGAACGTGAGCGGCCACGTGACCGTGGGCGAAGGCACAGACGTCGGAACCGGCAGCAAGGTGATTCAGGGCGTGTCGATCGGCGAGTGGAGTATTGTAGGGGCGGGGGCGGTGGTAAGCCGCGACCTGCCGGCAAACGTGACCGCGGTCGGCGTACCGGCCAAGGCAATCAAGGAACGCCCCTCGGGCTGGCATCGTGACGATCATGCATGAGCGCATTTACCTCTCGCCGCCGCATCTCGGCGCACGTGAAGAGGAGTTGGTCCTGGAGGCGTTCCGCACGAATTGGATCGCCCCACTCGGGCCGCACGTGGACGCCTTCGAGCAGGAGGTGTGCGCGTATACCGGGGCCCCACATGCGGTGGCCCTAAGCTCCGGCACGGCAGCGCTGCATCTCGCGCTCGAGGCACTCGGGATCGGTGCCGGCGACAGCGTGTGGGTGAGTTCCCTCACCTTCGCCGCCTCGGTGTTTCCGCTGCGATACGTGGGCGCGGTGCCGGTATTCGTCGACGCCGACATGAGTTCGTGGAACATGGACCCGGTCCTCTTCGTGGAGGCGCTACACGATGCGGCACGACGCAATGCGCTGCCCCGCGCTGTGGTGCTCGTGCATCTCTACGGGCAATGTGCGGACGTGCGACCGATCGCCGAGGCCTGCGCGGCGCACGGCGTGCTGCTCATCGAAGACGCCGCGGAAGCGCTCGGCGCCACGTACGAAGGTCGCGCCGCCGGCACCTTCGGCGACGTGGGCTTTTATTCGTTCAACGGCAACAAAATCATCACCACGTCGGGTGGCGGCATGCTGGTCACGCCGCATGCGCACGTGGCACAACGCGTGCGCCTGCTCGCCACACAGGCCCGCGAACCCGTGCCGCACTACGAGCACCGTCACGTCGGGTACAACTGTCGGCTCAGCAACGTACTGGCGGGCATCGGGCGCGGGCAGCTGGAGCAACTGGATGCGCGAGTAGCCGCCCGACGCGCCGTGTTCGATCGCTACGACGCGACCATCGGTATGCTGCCAGGAATTGCGCTCATGCCAGAGGCCCACTACGGCCGCAGTGGCATGCGCTCCACGCGCTGGCTCACCACGCTCACGATCGATGCCAAGCAGTTCGGTGTCGACTACGAGACGGTGCGATTGGCACTCGAAGCGGAACAGATCGAAGCGCGTCCGGTGTGGAAGCCGATGCACCAGCAACCGGTATTCGCCGGGTGTCGCGTCATCGGCGGCAGCGTCTCCGACGCGCTCTTCGCCTCGGGCTTGTGCCTGCCCAGTGGATCGTCACTCACCGCAGCGCAGCAGCAACGCGTGATCGACGTGGTGCGTGCGTGCGCCGACGCGTCGCCGGATACGACCAGCGCCGCGGCGTGATGCCGCGGCGCCGGTAACGCGCGACGCAACCGCTTACCAGTACACGCCGAACGTCTTCGTACCGTTGCTGCTCATGACGAGTGCCGGCCCGGGCAACCGCACCGAGTGCAGGACGTTCTTGATGCGCACCCACGCCGGATGGTTGCCGGGCAGGCGCGCCGCGTCGAGGTCGAGACCGACCACATACTCGCTTGGCGTCGTGCCACCGAAGGCACGACGACCGACCGACAGGCGAACCGGTGACGGCCATACCTTCGCTGCCGCAGTCGGCAGCAGATCGCGGACGTTGGCCGAGAGCCAGACCGTTTGATTGGCGTAGTCCACCAGCGCCCCACGCGGACCACGCGTGCTGAGCAAGGCCCGCGGTGCCACCGAGAACGACGGCGTGATCTTCTCGAGTACGGGGAGGTACGCCTGCGCCACCGCGTATCCGGCGCCCATGGCATCGACGCCGAGATCGACGGCGCTGAACCCGTTGTAGTAGCCGTCAGCCACTTCCTTCATGGCTCCGATCGCCAACGCCACGCTCGCGCTCGTCCACGCGGCCCGCACACGGCTGGCGCGATCGGCGCAGGTGGCGTTCACCGCGGTGCGCGCCAGATGATACGAACCGAGCGCGTGGAGATGCGAGCTCGGATCGGCCACGATCGCCATCGGGGCGCTCTCGTCGGCCATCCGCCATGCGGTGCCGCGTACCATGGACTGGTACTCGAGGCCGGTCGCGAGCGCGCTCAAGGCAACCTGCGCCCCGAGCCGGCTGGCCGAGGTGGTACTCTGACACGCACCGGACTGCGCGATGGCGGGCTGGGCGCCGAGGAGTACGGCGGCGACCACCGCCATCACCGCGCGTCCCTTCGTCCGGCCCCGCGTACGGATCGCGTGCATCGTGTCTCCACCTCGTAAAGGTCGGACCGCATGTCCGACGCACAAGACGAAGAAGCAACGGCTGTGCCCGCTCGAAGCCTAGAGCAACTTTGTGATATTTTCCTCTGAGGACCGTGGGCGTTTCTCCCTGGGGGAGGGGCTGGCGTAACGGCGACAGGGGCCGGGAGCGTGTCAGTTGTGCCGGTGGTGTAACGGTCTCGACCCTGCAATCTGGCCGGCCAGGATGGCCCGAATCGTCACACCACCGGCACGCTGTGGCATTCCCACCACAGCACACGTCGCAGCGACCGTACAGTCGCTGGCGTTCAGCTGTTGTTGGTCCGTGCGGCCTGTTCGTTCTGCGCGTTGCCGACGCCACCCATATCCCGGCCCGTTTCATCGTCCGGCGACGTTGCGCGGCCCGAGCGCCCCGGCCCCCACGTGAAGGCGACAAAGCCCACCAGAAATACCAGCGCGAAGCCGAACCACTGCATCGCGTACGACTGATGCGGTCCCTCCGACGGGCTCGGCGGCGGCACGCGCGCGGCCTTCACGATGTCGTACATCGCCGTGTCTCCCAGCGCGAGGAGTAGGAACGGCGCCAGCGGCTGACCGGTGAGGGTCGCGATCGTGTCGCGGTCGAGCAGGCGAACGGCGCGTGTGGCGGTCTGCATCTGCACCGTACCCGGCGTGTGCGCGGGAAATGCCAGCACCAGCGCGTCGAGATCGAGCGTATCCCCTTCACGCGCCTTCTCACGGTCAAACGTGCGGCCATCGGGCGAGTAGACGAAGCCGCGCAGCACGAGCACCGCGGTATCGCCCCACGCGCCATCGAGCGGTCGCACCGGCGTGAGCAGGTGAACCCCCGGTGAACCGGCCTGCGAGCGCGTGGCATGCACCACCTCGCCGGCGTAATCGGCGACGCCACGCACGTGCACGCGACGCCAATGCGATTCAGTCGTATCCACCCCCTGCAGCGTGGAAACGCTCGCCACGGGCATCGTCCCGCGCGCGAGCACGATGGCGTTCTGGGCGCGACGCTGGGCGAGCCGGTCGAGCTGCCAGATGCCGAGTCGAATGCACACGGCGGCGGCCACGACCGTGAGCACGCCGAACAACAACGTGTTCGTGCGGTGTGGAGTCATGAGCCCTTCACCGGCTTCTCGCGCTTCGGCTCCTTCGGCTCCTTCGGCTCCTTCGGCTCCTTCGGCTCCTTCGGCTCCTTCGGCTCC
>JBBARJ010000053.1:0-1554 GCA_040399825.1 Gemmatimonas sp. | reverse complement strand
TTCGGAGCCTTCAACCGCTTTGACGTCTTGGCCGGCTTCTCCGGTTTTGGTGCTGTCGTGTCCGCGTCACGCGGTTGCCGTACATCACGCGCTGCACGATCGGCCAACACATCGATCACGGCGCGCACCTCCGGCTGCTGGGCCGGCAGCAGCACGAGCATGCTCAGTGGCGGCAACGACACGGTCACCGATTGGGGGAAGCCATGATACGGCACCAGCTCCGCTTCCATCGTGTCCGCCACCGCGTATCCGCTTCCGCCGAACGAGATCGCGTCGGAATTGAGCACCACGTGGTAGCTGCCCATCGCCGGTGCGCCCAGCCGGTACGCCTCTCGCGGCACCGGCGTGAGATTGAGCACCACCATCGCATGCGATGCCCCATCGTACCGCGCGTACGCGAGCACCGACTGCTCCTTGTCGGACACGTCGATCCAACCGAAGCCCGACGGGTCGTGGTCACGCCGCCAGAAGCACGAGTGCTGACGGTACAGAGCGCCGAGCGATTCCATGAACGCCATCAGCCCCTGACGGCGGGCGTCGGCCATCAGATGCCATTCGAGACTGATATCGTGATTCCACTCGTGATGCGACCCCAGCTCCGTGCCCATGAAGAACAGGGACTTGCCGGGACGCGTGATCGAGTAGCCGATGAGAGCACGGAGATTGGCGAACCGTTGCCACTCATCCCCGGGCATCTTCTCGAGCAACGACTTTTTGAGGTGCACGACTTCATCGTGCGACAGCGGATTCATGAACCGTTCGCTGTACTCGTACATTATGGCGAACGTGAGCTTGTCGTGCGCGCCCTTGCGGAAGAAGGGATCGACTTTGAAGTAGTCGAGCGTGTCGTGCATCCATCCCATGTTCCACTTCAGCGTGAAGCCGAGTCCACCCTCGCTGATGAGGTGTGTGACTTTATGCCACGACGTGCTCTCCTCGGCCACCGTGATCACGCCCGGGTGCAGCGAATGCACCGCATGATTCAGCTGCTTGAGGAACGACACCGCTTCCAGGTTCTCACGTCCACCGTATCGGTTGCGAAGCCATTGACCGGCTTCGCGCCCGTAGTCGAGATACAGCATCGAGGCGACCGCATCGACTCGCAGACCGTCGATGTGAAACTCCTCGATCCAGTACAACGCATTCGCCAGCAGGAAGTTGCGCACTTCATGGCGTGCATAATTGAAAATATGCGTGCCCCACTCCGGGTGATCACCGAGTCGCGGATCCTCGTGCTCGTAGCAGGCCGTCCCATCGAAGCGGCGCAGCGCCCAGTCGTCTTTCGGAAAATGCGCCGGCACCCAATCCAGCAGCACGCCGACCCCTGCCGCGTGCATCGTATCCACGAACGCACGAAAATCATCGGGCGTCCCATGACGCGACGTGGGCGAGAAATAACCGCCCACCTGATATCCCCAGGAGCCACCGAACGGATGCTCGAGCACCGGCAACAGCTCGACGTGCGTGAACCCCATGCGCTTCACATGCTCGGCCAAGCGTGGCGCGAGCTCGCGATACGTGAGCAGTCGATTGTGTTCGCCGCGCATCCACGAC
>JBBARJ010000052.1:0-14466 GCA_040399825.1 Gemmatimonas sp. | reverse complement strand
GGCAACCGGAACATCGGTGGCGGCATCGACCAGTTCTGGCTCACCGGCTCGCTGCGCATCTCGCCCCGCGGGCAGGTGGCGGTGCTTACCCGTTTGCTGCACGACGACCTCCCCGTCTCGCGCCGCAGCATGGCGATCGTCCGGGCGATGATGGTGAACGAGGTAACCGCCAGCTACACCATCCGGGCCAAGACGGGACTCACCACCCCTCCGGGATCGGAGACAGTGGGATGGTGGGTGGGGTGGGTGGAACGCGGCCCAGTCGTGCACGTGTTCGCAACCGCGCTCGAAGCGGCCGCTCCGACCGCGGGCTTCAATGCGCAGCGGCTCGCCGTCACCCGCTGCGCGCTGCAGGCGCTGTCGATTCTGCCGGTCGTGCCGCCGGAGCCCTGATGTCCCGCCTTCGTGACGGCGGGAACGCACCCGCCCGTTCGGCCGTATCTTCCCCACCATGATTGCTCTCACGCAGATCGCCGACGTCACCGCGCAGCTGTCGTCAAACCCCGCCGCCGCCCTCCCGCTGTTATTCGGGGCTGGGGTCCTCACGTCGCTCACGCCCTGCGTGTATCCAATGATCCCGATCACTGCCGCGATCGTGGGTGGGCAGTCATCATCGGAACAGTCAGGCGCCACCATAGCGTCAAAGTGGCGCCCGCTCGGCCTTTCGCTCACCTACGTGTTCGGACTGGCCACCGTCTACGCCGGGCTCGGACTCCTCGCCGGACTCACCGGCACCATGTTCGGCACGGTCTCGGCCAATCCGTGGGCCTACTTCGCCATGGCGAATCTGCTCATGCTGGCCGCCCTCTCCATGTTCGACGTCATCCCCGTCCGCGTGCCCGCCGCCATCCTGCAGCGCGCCGCCAACGCCGGAACCGGTGGACGCGTGGCCGGTGCGTTCATCATGGGCGCCGCCTCGGGCCTCGTGGCCGCCCCCTGCTCCGCCCCGGTCATGGCCGCCGTCCTCACCTGGGTCTCCACCACCGGCTCCGCCCTGCTCGGCTTTCTGTACCTGTTCACCTTCTCGCTGGGCATGTGCACGCTGCTCGTCGTGGTCGGCCTCTCCGCCGGCTCGCTGTCTCGGTTACCGCGCGCGGGTGCGTGGATGCTGACGGTCAAAAAGGTCTTCGCCTTCGTCATGCTTGGCATGGCGGAGTACTACTTGGTGAAGATGGGCCAAGTCTATTTCTAACGGCGAAGTAAGGAGTCGGGAGTACGGGGTCGGGAGTATCCCTCGCCGTCCCCCTACACCTTACCCCATACCCCATACTCCCTACTCAACAGTCATGCGATCCTTCCGCGCCCTCTTCACCGTCCTCGCCGCCGCGACCCTGGCCGTCACAAGCCCCGCCCTCGCCCAGGACCTCGGCATCGCGGTCGGCGAAACCGCCCCGGCTGGTCCCCTGCTGACCCTCGACGGCAAAACTGTCGATCTCTCCGCCTACCTCGGCAAGACACCCGTCGTCCTCGAGTTCTGGGCGACGTGGTGCGGCAACTGCAAGCAGCTCGAGCCCGCCATGCGCGCCGCCATGACCAAGCACGGGGCCGCGGTGAAGTTCGTGACGGTCGCCGTCTCGGTGAATCAGTCGATCGAGCGCGTGAAGAGATGGCAGAAGGCCAACAAGCTCGGTGGCGAGTTGTTGTACGACAAAAAAGGGACCGTGAGCGGCGCCTACGACGTGCCGGCCACCAGCTATGTCGTGGTGATCGACAAGACGGGGAAAATCGTTTACACCGGTGTCGGCGGCACGCAGAATCTCGACGCGGCGATCAAGAAGGCCCTGTAAGCAGTTCCCGCCTACAGCAGCGGCACGTAGTGCGGCTCGAACATCGCGTCCGTCACGGCGGCCGCGATGTCATTCGGCCGCTCAACGCGTGCCAACCCGCTATCGAAGGCCAGCGTGGCCACTTCGATCGCGATGGCCCGTGACACTTCACGAATGCGCGACAGGCTGGGATAAATGCGTCCCATCGCCAGATCGTCCTCGGTCACCAGCGAGGCCAGTGTACGCGCGGCGGTGGCGAACATCGATTCCGTGACGCGCGTCGACGCACTCACGATGACGCCGAGCCCGACGCCCGGGAAGATGTAGGCATTATTGCCCTGCCCCGGCACGTGCGTCTTGCCCTTGTACGTCACGGGCGCGAACGGACTGCCGCTGGCGAAGATGGCGCGTCCGTCGGTGGCCGAATAGGCTTGCAGCGCCGTGCACTCGGCCTTCGACGTGGGATTGGACAGCGCGAGCACGATCGGCCGCGCATGCTCCCGTGCCATCGCCTCGAGGACGTCCTTGGTGAACGTGTTGGGCGTTCCCGACACGCCAATGATCGCGTGCGGCTTGAGCGACTCCACAGCCTCCAGCAGCGTGCTCACCGGCGCGTGCTCGTGCGCATACGGCTTCTTGTGCTCTGCCAGATCGGTGCGCGAGTGCTCCACCAATCCCTTCGAGTCCACGAACCAGCAGTGCCGGCGCGCCTCGTCCAACGACAGCCCTTCCGAGCAGAGCGCTTCGACCACCAGGTCGCCGATGCCGATACCGGCCTCGCCCGCGCCGAGAAACAGCAGGCGCATGTCGCGCAGGGGCGTGCCGCTGATGCGTGCCGCCGAGTAGAGCCCCGCCAGCGCCACCGACGCCGTGCCTTGAATGTCGTCGTTGAACGTGCAGATCCGATCGCGCCACCGCTCGAGGAGCGAGAACGCGTTGTGATTGCCGAAGTCCTCGAACTGCAGACACGCCATCGGGAAGCGCGTCTGCACCGCCTCGACGAATTCATCCAGCAGCTCGTCGTACTCGGCGCCGCGCAACCGCGGCTGACGCAGCCCCACGTAGGAATGGCTCTCGCGCAGCGCCGTATTGTTCGTACCCACGTCGATCGTGATCGGCAGGCACTCATTGGGCGACACGCCCGCGCACGCCGTGTACAACGTGAGCTTCCCGATCGGGATGCCCATGCCGTTGGCCCCGAGATCGCCTAAGCCGAGAATGCGCTCGCCATCGGTCACGACGATCATGCGGACATCGTCCTGCGGCCAGTTGGCGAGGACCTCCGCCACGTGTCCCTTGTCGGCGGCCGTGATGTACATGCCGCGACTGCGACGGAAAATGCGACCGAACTCCTCGCACGCCTGACCGACCGTGGGCGTGTACAGCACCGGCATCAGCTCTTCGAGGTGATCCATCACCAAGCGGTAAAAGAGCGTGACGTTCCGATCGTGCAGGGCCACCAGATACGCGTACTGCTCCAGCGGCGACGGCTTCGAGCGCACACCCGGCAGGATGCGCGCGAGCTGTTCGTCCTGCGACATCACGCGCGGCGGTAGCAGCCCGCGCAATCCGAACGCATCGCGCTCGGCATCAGTGAACGCGGTCCCCTTGTTCAGAACGGGATCGTGCAGCAGGTCGGAACCACGTTTGGGTTGGAGCGGGGTCGTCACGGCTTCTCCGGAGAGCGGATCTGGGCAGTGCATTGGATTTCCACGCGCGCGGCGGGACGCGGGAGGGCGGTCACGGCGACCGTCGCGCACGCTGAGGAGTCGGCGCGACGGTACTGCTATATAAACCATTCAACACGAAAGCGTGGCGCCCGTCGCACGTCTCATGAAGCGACGGCCGCATCACTGCGTGTGCAGCATCAGCGCGGCTTCGGCCACCAGTCCGTCCACCAGCTTGGCGAGGTGCGTCTCGTCGGTGCGCGCGTTCATCACGGTAATGCGCAGCACCCGACGACCCTCCAGCGTGGTCGCCGTGATCCAGCCGCGACCCGAGCGGTTGTACCGCTCGCGCAACGCATTGGTCAACGTGTCGAGATCGGCCGCCGCCACCCCCGGCGGCGTCCACGCGAAGCAGAGGATGTTCGACATCGGCTCGTGAATCGGCGTGAAGTCGCTACGGGCGCTGAGCAACCCGTGCAGCGTCTGCGCCATCCGACAGAGTCGATCGTACAATCGCGCCAGATTGTCGGTGCCGTACCGCTCGATCGCCACCCACAACTTGAGCACATCAGCGCGGCGGGAACACTGGAACGACTGCGGACCCATGTCCCAGACCTGCGCGTCGGAGCCGGCGCCGAAGAGATAGGGCGCCTCCTGCGTGAAGGCGCGCGTGAGATCGTGGTGATCGCGCACCAGCACCAGCCCCGCCGACAACGGCAACAGCAGCGTTTTGTGCGGGTCCCAGGCCAGCGACCGCGCGCGCACCAGCCCCTTCACACGATGCCGATGCGTCGGCGACAGCATCGCCGTCCCGCCATGCGCGGCATCGACATGCAGCCACAGCGGCCCGTGATCGTCCGCGAACTCGTCGCACAGATCCGCCACCGCCTCCAGGTCATCGAAGCTGCCGGTGGCGGTACATCCGGCGGTCGCCACCACCGCCATCACGCGCGTGCCGTTAGCGCGCAAGGCCGCCAGCCGCTCGCGCAGCGCCTCGGTATCCATGCACAACGCGCGCGACGGGATCCTGATCACGCGCGAAAGCCCAAGCCCCATTTCGCCGGCGGCGCGCGACACGGCGTAGTGTGTGTGCTCGCCGCAGACCACCACCGGCGCGTTGGCCCCGAGGCCGTTCGTCCAGACATCGGGCACGGCGCGACTGCGCGCCGCCAACAGCGCCGCGAACGTCGCTTCGGTGCCACCCGATGTCATCGTGCCGCCGGCGTGCTCATCCCACCCGACCAGGTCGGTCATCCACGCGATCACCTGATGCTCCAGCGGCGTGAATGATGGTGACATCTCGCGCACGGCCTGCGACTGATTGACCGCACTGATCAACGCCTCGGTCCACACCGCCGCCGGCAACGGGGCCGACACCTGATGCCCGATGTACATCGGATGCGCCAGACGGTTCACGTCGTCCAGCAACAGTGACGACAGGCGACGCGCCACATCCGGCAGCGCGCGCGGGCCGCGCGGCATCGGGCCAACGAGGCGATCGGCGATCACTTGGGCACTGTGCCACGTGGACACCGGTCCCTCTCCACGACGCGTATCAGCGAAGTAGGCAGCCGCCAGTTCAAGGATCGGCCGCGCGGCGTCGAGCGTGGTATCCGCTTCGAGCATCGCCAGCACCTCGGCATCCTGATCGGGGCGCGTATCCATCAGCGGCGGGGAAATGGTTCGGTGCGCTGGGTGCGCGCGTCCCAACGCCAGTATTGCGTCGTGGTGCAATGCGTGCCGCCGATCCAGCGATCCATTCCGTTGGCCCGGACCGCATCGGCGCGGGCCCGCACCACATCCTGTCCGAAGGGCGTGAGCTGCACCGCACGATCCCAGAACGCCCGCCCATCGGTGGATGGCGGCGGCGCGATCACCCGCGAACCGTTGGTATGTACGACGATCGGATGCGCACAATCACTGAGTCGCTCGGCGTACCAGGCGAAGCCGAGGTCACCAAGCCACACCCACGACTCCGTCGCTTGATACGCCGCGAACAATTTGCCCAGCGTAATCGCGCCCGGTGACAGCGCTTCACACAACTGCCGCTCGCTGCGCGATAATCCGGCGTCGGTATCCGGATACTCCTCGAGCTGTCGACGTAAGGCGGCCACCAGATGGGGCAACCGCACGAAGTCATCGGCGGTGTACGTGCGCGCGGTCACCTCGCGATCGAGCCGGTTGGTCACCGCCAGCAAATCGTCCGGCGTGCTCGACGTGAACGCGCGCCACGTCACACCGCCGTGCACCAGATCCTCCGGCGTGATCGCACGACGCAACGCGTACAACGGCGCGAACTTCTCCGGCAGCATCGGTCCGAGGTAGCAGTCGGCCGGCACGATCGTGAGGCGTGGTCGCTCGCTTGGTGCCCGTCGTTCGAACCGCGCCAGGATCTGGATCAATTGCAGCTGGTCGTACAAATCGGGCTCGAACCATAGCACGACCTCATCGCCGGCACCCACATCCTCCAGGCGCGCATCACGCTGCTCGAAGTCGGTGACCACCGCCGCCACACTTGTCCACCCGCGGCTGGCCAGGAACTCGGCGCGCACACGGTGAAAGGCGCTCAGGTCGTCGTCTGGCGGCACCGGTCCGTCGTGCAGCACGTCGCGCCACGAGACGATGTCCCCGGGAAGGCCGGATCGCGCGAGAGCGGTCGCGGCCGAGTCGCCGTTGGTAAGGTGCAGGGTGAGCATGGGATAGGTATGTTGTCCGTAGCCGAGCAGATGCGCCAGTTGTCACGGACGTTTGCATTCGCGGCCCGACCTTCGTGTTCTCCACTCCGCCGCCACGATGCCAGAGCCCCGCGCTGTCGCTCCCCATGTCGCGCCCCCCGTGCTCGTCGAGCCCTCGGCGATCGCCGACACGATAGAAGATTTCGAACTCGAGCCCCTGCTGGAGACCAGCACGGCGCTCTGGGCCGTCGTCTTCGCCGGCGGTATTGGCACCCGCTTCTGGCCGCTGAGCACACCCAAGCGCCCCAAACAGCTGCTCGCCCTCGTCAACGAGCGCCCGCTGATCGCCGACACCATCGCACGCCTCTCGCCGCTGGTGCCGGCTGATCGCGTGCTGGTGGTCACCAGCGCCGACATCGCCGATGCGCTGCACGCAGCGATTCCCGAAGTGCCGCGCGCCAACATGCTCATTGAGCCGCGCCCGCTCGGGACGGCGGCCGCGCTGGCGTGGGGCGCGCAGGAAGTCGCCAAGCGCGCCGGCCCCGACACCGTCTTCTGCGCGCTCCACGCCGACCTCTCCGTCGGATTTCCCGACGTGTTTCGTGAGGCGCTCCGGCGGGGCGCCGCGATCGCATCGTCGGAGCCGGTGCTAGTGGCCCTCGGTGCTACCCCAACGCGCTGTGAGACGGGCTTCGGTTACCTGCAGCCCGGGGTGCCCTTCGACCCGTTCGTCTCGCGAGCAAAAGGCGGCGCCTGTCGCGTGGAGCACTTCGTGGAGAAACCCACCGCGGCGCTCGCCGATACGCTCATCGATCAGGGCGCCCTCTGGAATACCGGAATCTTCGTGTGGCGGGCCCGCGTCGTCCTCGACGAGCTCGACGCCAACACCGGTGAGCTGCGGCACGGCCTCCCCAAGCTGGCGACCGGCGATCTGAGCGCCTTCGCCGAACTCGTCACGTCGGTCTCGATCGACCGCGGGTTGCTCGAGCGCAGCCGCAACGTGGTGGTACTCCCCACGGCGTGCGCATGGGACGACGTCGGCACCTGGGCGTCGTTGCGTCGCGTGCGGGAGCTCGACGACACCGGGAACGGCGTGATGGGCCAGGTGCACTGCGTAGACGCCTCCGGCAACGTGATTCACGCCGACGGCTGCTGTGTGGTCGCCTACGGGATTTCCGGCATGCTCGTCGTCTCGCTCGACGGACTCACGTTCGTCACCACACTCGAACGCGCCTCCGAACTGGGGCCGCTGCTCAACGCGCTACCCGGCAGCCTGCGCTACAACCCCGGGCGCCCCACCACCAGCTGACGTGCGTGCGCGCGTCAGCGTCCCTCGAAGGTCGGGACCCGCTTGTCCTTGAATGCCGCCATCGCTTCGCGTACATCGGCGCTCGCAAAGCAGCTCTTGATGTGCGTGAACTCCTCGCGCAACTGCGCGTCGAGCGTGGCGTCGGCACTCGCCAGCAGCAACCGCTTCGACAGCGCCAGCGCGAGCGGCGGACCGGCCGCCAGCTGCGCCGCGTAGCGCTGCACACCGTCCATGAAGACATCATCCGCCAGCACCGACGTGGCGAGTCCGATGCGCTCCGCTTCGTCGGCGCGCACATCACGACCGGTGAGAATGATGTCCGTCGCGCGTGCGTGTCCGATCAAGCGCGGCAGGAACCACGTCACGCCCGCGTCGGGCGACAACCCACGTCGCACGTAGCCGGCCGTGACCGTCGCGCTCGCGCTCACGAGGCGGAGATCACAGGCCAACGCCAAGCCAAATCCCGCGCCGGCGGCGGCGCCGTTCACCGCCGCAATCACCGGCTTCTCGCACGAGGTGATCGACTGCACCCACCGCCCCACCCAGTAGTACGGATCCAATCGCGTGGCACGGTCGGCATCCGCCCGCAAACTCGGCTCACCAAGGTCCAGCCCGGCGCAGAATCCGCGGCCCGCCCCGGTGATCACCACCACGCGCACCGCATCGTCGCGCGCCGCCTGCGCCATCGCAACCGGCAGTTCGTCGGCCAGTCGCGGATTTACCGCGTTGAGCCGGTCCGGACGATTCAATGTGATCGTGCGCACGCCGGCGGCCGACGTGTCGATGAGCAGATGCGCGAAGGAATCGATGTGGGCGGTCATGCGCGAAGTGTACTGCCCGTGACGAACGAACGGATGACACTTGTGTCGATTCACGTGCCGTCCTTCGCTCACCCACTACCACCTGTATGGGTGCGTTCGCTAGATCACATGGTACGCCTGTGCGAACCGATTGTCAGGCGAACGGACCCGTTGGCCACTCTTGCCCCCACCATGTCTGCCTCCCGCGCTGCTGCTTCCTCGATGATGCTCGACGATCCGACCGCTGATCAGCAGGGGCCGCTGTATTGTTGCGACGCCCTCGCGCGCACCGCCTCGGAAACCTGTCGTCAGCATGAGCGACTCGCCCGCCTGAACACGCTATCGGTCGCGAAGTCCGAACTCGGAGCAGCGCAGGCCATGGTGGACAACATCGATCTGGCGCTCGCCGAATGCGTGCGCGACTTCGAAAAGACGTGCGCAAAGGCCACGATCAGCGACGACGCCGGCGTCCGGCAGGCCGCGAACGCCATGTGGCTGGCGGCTCGTGAGTACCTCCGCCGCCACAGCATCGCCGAGAAGGCCTCGCGGCAGCTGACCCAGCACGATGTCGAGAAGCTCGGCGACCTGCAGCTCGAATACGAACTCGAAGCCTCCGCGCTCCTCGGCCTCAAGCACGCAATGTCGACGTACCAGAAGCTGCGCCCGGAGACGCGCTGCCCGTAAGCTCGCCGGTCAGCGCGATCTCGAACAACAACTTGGACGGCTGCGGGTCGCGGGTGAGATAGACCTGGAGCCGCTCGATGATCGCCGGCGCATTCACGCGCATGGCCAGGAGCTCGCGTTCGCTCGTCGGCGTGAGCGTGGGATAGAAGCTAAGCGTGCAATGCGGCGTGAACCGGAATCGTGCGTGCTTGAACGGCAATCCGCTCCGCGCGAGCCGCTCGTGCAGCGCCCGGAGCGGCCCGTTATGGTCCAGCGGTAACGACACGATGTCCGTCTGCATGAAGCGGTGCGGCAGCCCCAGCGCGAGTTCCATCGGTGCCGTGCTGGCCGCGATTGGCTCGAGGGCCTCCCGAATGCGCGCCACCGGGGTATCGGTGGGCATCGAGCCCACGCCTGACGAGCCGACCAGCGTCACGTGTGGAGGCGTGAGCCGGGCCAGCTTAGGATCGAAACGCTGTTGAATCTCTCGCACCATGGCACCCGCTTCGCCAGGAAGCTCTGCCAGTACGAAAATGCCGAAGGACGCCGCCATTCCGGAAATCTAGTCGGTGTGTACACCACCCTCACGGTGGCGCGCGCCGTGCGATATGTTCGCCCTATGGGAGCCGCCATGATGGTCATTCGGGAGTACGTCAACGAGATGGAAGCACTCGTCGCGCGGAGCGTGCTGGAAGCGCATCACATTCCGGCCGTGATCCTGCGCGACGATGCGGGCGGCATGCTGCCCGCGATGCACCTCCTCTATCCGGTTCGCCTCGCTGTGCGGGTTGGCGATGCCACGCACGCGCTGAGCATCCTCGATGCCCCCTTCGAAGGCGACGCCTACATCGACGAGCTGCTCGACCCCGACGACGCCGCCGGTCGTCCGTGAGCGGGCGCCCGTGAGCGGCCGCTTTGCCGGCCACGTGGTGCTGGTCACCGGCGCCTCCAGTGGCATCGGGGCTGAACTCGCACGTCAGTTCGCCGCCGAGGGGGCGCGGGTGGCGCTCGCGGCACGGGATGCCGTGCGACTGGAATCCGTGGCCGCCGAGTGTCGGGCGTTGGGGGCCGAGGCCCTCGTGGTACCCGGTGACGTGGGGGTCGAGTCGTCGTGTGCCGAGATCGTGGCGCGCACGGTGGCGCACTATGGCCAGCTCGACGTGCTGGTGAACAACGCCGGCATGGGCTCGAGCGGGCTCTTCGAGGAGATCACCGATCTCACGATCTTCGACACGCTGATGCGGGTGAACTACCTCGGCAGCGTGTGGTGCACGGCCCATGCGCTGCCGCATCTCAAGCGCACGAAGGGCCGCCTCGTGGCCATTTCGAGTCTCACCGGGCTCACCGGCGTGCCCAAGCGCACCGCCTACGCGGCCACCAAGCATGCGATGGCGGGATTTTTCGATTCGCTCCGCATCGAGCTCGACGGCACGGGGGTGACCGTCACGATGATCTATCCCGGCTTCGTGTTCTCGGAGATCAATCAGCGGGCGCTGTCCCCCGATGGCACCCCGTTCGGAGATCGCGGCTACAGGCGCCGCAAAGGCGAGACGATGGAAACCGACGAATGCGGCCGTCTCATCCTTGCCGCCGTGGCCAACCGCGATCGGGATCTGGTCATGACGTGGCGTGGCAAGATCGGTCGGCTACTCAAGCTGATCTCACCCAAACTGGTGGACCGGATCGCCAAGGACGTCATCGAGTCGCGGCAGTAGTTCAAGGGGGTCAGAGTCGTTGAACGCGGTTCAACGACTCTGACCCCCTTGAACCGCTACATTCCGGCATGGCTGGCGCTCCGCTTCTCACGCTCGATCCGAACAACCCAGACCCGGTAGTCATCGAGCACGCGGCCGCGCTGCTGCGCCGCGGCGGACTCGTCGCGTTTCCCACGGAAACGGTGTACGGCTTGGGGGCCAATGCGCTCGACCCCGACGCGGTCGTGGCCATGTACACGGCCAAGGGGCGTCCGGCGTGGAATCCCGTGATCGCCCACGTCCCCGACGTGGACGCTGCCCGCGCACTCACCCGACACTGGCCACCCGCCGCCGACCGCTTGGCGGCCGCCTTCTGGCCTGGTCCGCTCACACTCGTGCTCCCCAAGGCCGCGCACGTGCCCGATGTGGCCACCGCCGGGCTCGATGCCGTCGCGGTACGGATACCGGCCCATCCAGTGGCGTTGGCCTTGCTCCGGGCCACCGGTGTGCCCATCGCAGCGCCCAGTGCCAACCGATTCACCCAAGTCAGTCCGACCAACGCCCAGCATGTGCACGCATCGCTCGGCGACCGCGTTGGTCTCATTCTCGACGGCGGTCCGAGTTCGGTGGGCATCGAAAGCACGGTGGTCGATCTGACCGGCCGCGACGCCGTTATTCTCCGGCCAGGCATGATCACGGCCGCCGATCTCGAACGCGCCCTGGGTGACTCCGGCGTCGCCGTCCGCACCGCGACCGCCTCGGTGTCGCACGACGCACCGGCGGCACCGGCTACGGCGCAGCGATCACCCGGTATGGCCGATCGACATTA
This sequence comes from Gemmatimonas sp., assembly GCA_040399825.1. Classification (GTDB taxonomy): domain Bacteria; phylum Gemmatimonadota; class Gemmatimonadetes; order Gemmatimonadales; family Gemmatimonadaceae; genus Gemmatimonas. Next base: position 3,063 of record JBBARJ010000052.1, on the reverse strand, counting down.
CGCCCCCCGCGCCGATGTCTGGCTCTTCGATTCCGGGCAGCAGCCAGAAATCGCGGCCGCCCTTGCCCAACGAGGCGACGGAGCGGGAACCGTGACCGCACTCCTCCGAACCACCACGCTGTCGCTGCCCGATCACACGATGGTGCGCATGCCCGATGATCCGGCGGCCTACGCGCGCGCGCTCTACGCCGCACTGCATACCGCCGACGCGGCCGGCGCGTCGCTCATCGTGATCGAACGCCCCCCCGCCAACGACCGGTGGGCCGGCCTCCGCGATCGACTCACCCGGGCGGCGCGGTAATCGCTCGTCGCAAGACGCGTCCTGCTGCTATCTTGCCCAGATGCTACCCATCGATCTTTCCGGCAAGCGCGCCCTCGTGGCGGGCGTCGCCGACGACGGCGGCTTCGGGTTCGCCGTCGCAAAGGCCTTCGCCGAGGCCGGCGCCTCGGTCTGTGTCGCCACGTGGCCACCGGCACTCAACATCTTCCTCAACCTGCTCGAACGCGGGAAGATGGATGAATCGCGTCGCCTGAGCGATGGATCGCTGCTCACCTTCGAGCGCATCTATCCCCTCGACGCCGTCTACGACTCGCTCGACGATGCGCCGGCCGACGTGCGCGAATCGAAGCGCTACAAGGACGTCGGTGACTTCTCGATCAGCGGCCTCGCCCAGCGCATCGCCACCGATTTCGGTGACCAATCACTCGACATCGTGTTTCACTCGCTGGCCAACGGCCCCGAAGTGAAGAAGCCGCTACTCGAGGTCAGTCGCGCCGGATACCTCGCCGCGTCCAGCGCGAGTGCGTACTCCCTCGTGTCCATGGTGCAGCGCCTCGCGCCGCTCATGCGTCCGGGCGGCTCGGTTTGCTCGCTCACGTACATGGCGAGTGAACGCGCCATTCCCGGCTACGGCGGCGGCATGTCGTCGGCCAAGGCCGCGCTCGAGAGCGACACGCGGGTGTTGTCGTTCGAAGCGGGTCGCAAGTACGGCCTGCGCGTGAACACGATCAGCGCCGGACCGTACGCATCGCGCGCAGCCAGCGCGATCGGCATCATCGACAAGATGGTGAAGTACTGCGCGGCCAACTCGCCGCTGGCCGAGGAACTCACGGCCACCGAAGTCGGCAACACGGCCGCGTTTCTCTCCAGCTCGCTCGCCAGCGGAATCACCGGCTCCACGGTGTACGTCGACAAGGGCTACCACGCGATGGGCATGGCCGTCACCATGCCGCCCGGCAGCGAGCCGCTCGTCTCCGAGCCGCTCGGCACGTAGACGGTGCCCGACCGATCGGCGCCCGAGCAGGACGACGTTCCCCGGGTGCAACGGGGAACGAGCCTCCGCACACGATTGCTGATCATGGCGCTGATCGTGTCAGCGCCACCGCTCCTGGTGAGCGTGCTCACACCGATGCCGAACAGCGGGTGGCGGGGACTGCTGCTGTTCGGCGGCGCACTGATCGTGTCGATCGCGCTCGCGGTCTACTTCGGGACCACGATCTCCCGACCGGTGCAGGCACTGATCGACGATGCGCATGCACTCGCCGTCGGCGTAGCCGGCCATCGGTCGCGCATTCAGTCCAGCGATGAAATCGGTTCGCTCGCGATGGCCCTCAACCAGATGGCCGAAACCGTCGAGCGTCGCAATGCCGCGTTAGCCGACAGCGAACGCCGATATCGTTTTCTTTTCGATTCCAATCCGCTCCCCATGTGGGCGTGGGACGCGGACACCATGCTGGTGCTCGCGATCAACGACGCCGCGATCGAAACCTATGGCTACGATCGCGACACGTTTCTCTCACTGCGGATTCTCGACCTCCTCGATCTGGCCGAGCACGCACGCTTCGGGAGGGCACGCCTGCCATTTTCGGAGTCGAAGCAAAGCGGCGGCACCTGGCTGCATCGCACCGCAAGCGGTCGGCAGCTCGAGATGGAAATCATCACCACCTCGTCGCGGCGACTCGGGCGCGCCAGCTGGCTCTCGGTCGGCATCGATGTCACGGCGCGACGCGAAGCCGAACGTGCGCTGGCCCGCAGCGAAGAGCAGCTGCGGCAGTCGCAGAAGATGGATGCCATCGGCACCTTCGCCGGGGGGATTTCGCACGACTTCAGCAACCTGCTCACCGGCATGCTGGGCTACTGCGATCTCGCGCTCGGCATCATGTCGGCCGACGATCCCGTCCGCAACGACGTGGGTGAGATTCGCGCGCTCGCCGTACGCGGCACCGATCTCTCCAGACAGATTCTCGCCGTCAGCCGCCGACAGATCGTACAACCGACGGTGCTGGACCCGAACACGGTCATTCAAGGAATCGATCGGCTGCTGAACCGTCTTATGGGTGAGCACATCAACGTGATCACCACCCTTGGGCCCGACCTCGGCACGATTCGCATCGATCCCGCCCAGCTGGAGCAGGTCATGCTGAGCCTCGCCAGCAACGCCCGTGATGCGATGCCCGGCGGTGGGACACTCCGTGTCACCACAGCGCGCGTGACCGATCAGGACGTGCACACGTTCGGTCTCGACGCGCAACGTGAGTGGATCGTTATTCGCGTCACCGACACCGGCGTCGGGATGACCGATGCCGTTCGCGAACGCATCTTCGAACCGTTCTTCACCACGAAGGAACGGGGTAAGGGCACAGGGCTGGGGCTGCCGCTCGCGTACGGCATGATCGATCAATCCGGTGGTGAGATCCGCGTGGACAGCGCGCCGGGGCACGGCACCACGTTGTATCTGCTGTTGCCGCGCCTCGGCGATTTCCCTGCCGGTCTCGCCGCCGAGGAAGAGGCACCCGAGATGCTCACCGGGCAGGAAACCATCCTCCTCACCGAGGATGAAGACAGCGTCCGCGTCGTGGCCACCGCCGCCCTCGAGCGTCGAGGCTATCGTGTGCTCGCCGCCGCCGACGGCGAATCCGCCATCGCCATCTCGCGCGCATTTCCGGGCCGCATCGATCTGCTGGTCACCGACGTCGTGATGCCCGGCATGAATGGTCGTCATCTGTCGGAGCAGCTCGAGATCATGCGGCCTGATATGCGGGTGCTCTTCGTCTCCGGCTACA
>JBBARJ010000051.1:0-14707 GCA_040399825.1 Gemmatimonas sp. | reverse complement strand
CCAGCCGCCTGCACGCTCACGAGGCGCGGCACCTTCGTGATGAGCCCCAGCGCCTTGGCTTCCCGCAGCGCTTTCCCGAACGCCGCGGTGTTCCCCAGGTTGCCGGCCGGCAACACGATGAAGTCGGGGGCGTTCCATCCGAGCTGCTGCAGCATCTCGAACACGATGGTTTTCTGCCCCTCCACCCGCCACGGATTAATGGAGTTGAGCAGGTAGATCCCGAGCTCACGCGAGGCCTGCTGCACCAACCGCAGGCATTCGTCGAAATCGCCCTTCACCAGCAAGGTGCGCGCGCCATACGACAACGTCTGTGCCAACTTGCCGAGGGCAATCTTGCCCGCCGGTACGAACACGAGCCCGGGAATGCCGGCCTGCGCCGCGTACGACGCCAGCGCCGCCGAGGTGTTGCCGGTACTCGCGCACGCCACCGCGCTGGCCCCGATGCGCACGGCCTGCGTGGTGCCGACGGTCATGCCGCGGTCCTTGAACGAGCCGGTGGGATTGTGTCCCTCGTGCTTGATCAGCAAGCCGTCGCACCCGGTGTACTTCGAGATCGCCGCCCGTGACAACAGCGGCGTGTTCCCCTCGGGATGACTCACGATCGCCTCACCCGCCCCGGGCATCACGATCGATTCGAAACGCCATACTCCGGAGGCGTGTCCCATCGGCAACGCGCAGCAGTGCTGCGAGAAGCGGTGCTTGATGGCGTTGGCCGAGAGCGGCGCGTTGAATTCATCGACCGGCGCGCGATGGATGATCTCCAGCAGCCCACCGCACGTCGGGCAATCCGGCGCTGCGTCGAGTGGCGACAGCAAATGACCGCACGCGGCGCATCGCTGCACGCTGCGCTCGGCGCCGACCGGCAGCCCGGTCACGCCCGCTGGCAGGAATACGGCGTCGGTCGGCAATGGATGAGGCATTGGCGTGGTCATGACGGCGTCAGCTGAAGGATGTCGTTGAGCACACCGGCGGCGGTGACCGCCGGACCGGCGCCAGGCCCGGTGATCACCAGCGGATGCTCACGATACCGCATGGTGGTGAAGACGATCTGATTGTCCGTGCCACGCAAACCCGCCAGCGGATGCGTGAGCGGCACGGCGCGCAGCCCCACTTCGACTTTCTTCGGCGAGGCGTTCAAGACATAGCGCAACACGCGCCCCTGCTTGGTGGCCGCCGCGAAACGCTCGGCCCACGCCGCGTCCTGCTGCGACAACGTCGCCAGGAACGTCGGCAGGGGCATCTTCCGATACGCCGCCGGCACCAGCGACTCCACGGTCACGTCGGTCAGATCACCGCCGAATCCCATCATGCGCGCCAGGATCAAGGCCTTCCGCGCCACATCCATCCCGGACAAATCGTCGCGCGGATCGGGCTCGGTGAAGCCGCGTGACATCGCATCCCGCAGCGACTCGCTGAAGGCGCGGCCCTTGCCGATTTCGGTGAGCAGGAAGCCCAGCGTACCCGACGTGCATCCCTCGATGCGCAGCACTTTGTCGCCCGTTTCCACGAGTTTCGCGTAGCTGTCCATCACGGGCAGGCCGGCGCCGACGGTGGTTTCATGCAACAGCCGCGAGCCGTGCGTCGCCGCCAGCGCCCGAAGCGACTCCACCTCGGCGCGAGGCGCCGACAACGGACGCTTATTGGCCATGACGATATCCATGTTGGCCACGATCGCCGCGCGGATCGCCGGCAATGTCTCGTGCGCCGTCACATCGACCAGCACCGGACGCGACAGCGCATGGTTGCCGATGTAGGCCACCGCCTCGGCCGCCGTCCCCTTTTGCCCGCCGCTCATGGCCGCCAACGTGCCGCCCGCCTCCTTTCCCTTGGCGTACGTCGCCAACTGGCGCGCACTGAGTCCCTCGGGCTCGAACACGAAACCGCTGCGATCCACGAGGCCAACGATGGTGGGTTTCACACGGCGCCGCACGCGCGGCAACATCCGAATCAGCTCGCGGCCGATGAGGCCCACCCCCAGCAGCACCACATCGAGGCGGTCCTCCTCGCGCAACCCGCCACCGCCGATCTTGTCGAGCTGGAATTCGTCGTGCACCGCCTGCGCCGCGACTTCCGCATCGGTCTCGGCGATCACCACGGAGATATTCAGTTCGCTCGAGCCCTGCGCGATGGCCACAATGTTCACGCCCGCGCTCGACAGCGAGGTGAACATGCGCGAGGCGATGCCAGGCGACCCGGCCATCCCGAGGCCGACCACCGCCAGCGTGGCCATGCCCCGCTGCACGTCCATTCCCTCGAGCTCACGACGCGATAGTTCGAGGGCGAACGCCTTCTCCAGCGCCACGCGCGCCTCGGCCCCACGTTCGGCCGGTACACACAGGCAAATCGAATGCTCCGACGAGGCCTGTGAGATCAACGTGACGGAGATGCCGGCCTGTTGAAGCGCCGCGAACGTGCGCGCCGCGATGCCGGGCACGCCCAGCATGCCATTGCCGGTGACCGTCACCAGCGCCTGACTGCGCACGATGGAGAGCGCCTTCACCGGATAGCGCGTGAGCGTGTGGCGGACCGAGATCTCGGTACCAGGGGCCGTCGGGTCCGCAAACGGTCGCACGAATACCGGCACACGCACCCGCGCCAACGGAATGAGCGCGCGCGGATGCAGCACCTTCGCCCCGTAGTACGCCAGCTCGGCCGCCTCGCGCACGTTGAGCTGCGGCACGATGCGCGCTGACGGCACCAGACGCGGATCGGTCGTCATGAGCCCCGGCACGTCTTTCCACAACGTGATCCGCTGCGCACGAAGCGAGCGGCCCAGCACCGTGGCCGTCAAATCACTCCCGCCCCGACCGAGCGTGACCAACGCGCCGTCGGCGGTTCCCCCGACAAACCCCGGCACCACGGGCAGTATGCGCTTCCGGAGCAGCGGGCGTAGCTGCGTCCGGACTTCGCGATCGGTGGCCAGCAGATCCGGGAACGCCCCCCCGAACACCCCGTCGGTGCGAATGAGCGTAGCGGCCTCGACGTATGCCGCATTGGCACCGCGGGCGAGCAAACCAGCCACCACGAGACGCGCCGAGAGCTGCTCCCCACGCACCAGCAGGAAATCTTTCGTGCGCGGCGTGAGTTCGCGGAGGCTGGCCACACCATAGCCGAGCGTCCGGAGCTCCTTGAAGGCCGCGTCGAGTTCGCGTAGCAGCCGCGCTCGCACCCTAGCGTTGCCGATGATGCCGGTGGCGACGACCGCATGACGCTTGTGCAGCTTCGTGACCTGCTCATCGACGGCGCCGACGTCCCCGGCTCGCGCCGACTCGGCAATCGCCAGCAGCGCGTCGGTGACGCCCGCGAGCGCCGAGACCACGGTGACGACGCGGGACGGGCGCGGCTCGAGGATCAGGGCGATCGCGTGGCGCACCGCCGCCGCATCGGCCAACGAGGCGCCGCCAAACTTGAAGACGTCGATCGCGGGAGACGGCGAAACGGAACGGGAGCGCAGTGGCGGCATGTTGCAGCTGGAAAATGAGACCACTCGGACGCCCTGGTCGGACGCTCGAGAACCGATGGCGAGACCCGCGAGGCGCACATCCGCACACTACTCCGGGCTGGTTCACCTGTCCACACCGGCGCGCACCCACCTAGGTTTCCAGTGGCTTGTCCTCGCGCGACCATTCCGGGTCGCGTTTACGTCCCGTGTTCCCGTGGATATGACCGCACCTGTCGAAGCGCCACCCGCCCCGCTCGCCTCCCAGCCTTCCCCATTGCCGGGACGGCTCGCCGGGCTCGCGCACCTCGCGCACAATCTGGCGTGGAGCTGGAATCGCGACGCGCGGATGATCTTCAAGGAGATCGACGAGAGCCTCTGGCATCGGCTGCGCCACAACCCAATCCGCCTGCTCCAGCTCGCGGATCCAGCCCGTCTGCTGCAGCTCGCGAACGACACCGTCTTCTGCGCACGCTACGATCGCGCGATGCAGTGGCTGAGCTCGGAGCGCTCGGACGAGCACACATGGTACGCCCGCGCCTTTCCCGAGCTCCGCGGCCAGCCGGTCGCCTATTTCTGCGCCGAGTTCGGCGTGCACAACTCCGTGCCGATCTATTCCGGCGGTCTCGGCGTGCTCGCCGGCGATCACCTCAAGACGGCATCCGACCTCGGTATCCCGCTCGTGGCCGTGGGCATTCTCTATCGCCAGGGGTACTTCGACCAGCACATCCGGGTGGACGGCTGGCAGGAAGACTCGAACGAAGCGATTGACTTCAATGCGGTGCCGATCGTGCCGCTGCCGGGTAAGGACGGCGAGAAGCACCTCGTCACCGTGAGGACCTTTGGTCGCGACATCAACATCCGCGTCTGGAAGATGCAGGTGGGTCGCGTGCCGGTGTACCTGCTCGATTCCGATCTCCCGGAGAACCATCCCGACGACCGGCCGCTGCTCTCGAAGCTGTATTCGGGAGGCCCGGCCATGCGCCTCCGTCAGGAATGGTTGCTGGGCGTCGGTGGCGTGCGCGCGCTTCGCGCCCTTGGCATCGCGCCTGCCGCGTGGCACGCGAACGAAGGACACGCCGCCTTCATGATGGTGGAACGTGTCCGCGAGCTGTGTCAGCAGGGCGTGTCGTACACGGAATCGGTGAAGCGCGTTCGGAACTGCAGTGTGTTCACCACGCACACGCCGGTGCCGGCCGGCCACGACCACTTCGGCGTGAACGAAGTGCGTCAGTGCGCCGACGGTTTCTGGAACGACATGGGGATCGACGCCGACACGTTCTTGCGCATCGGCTACATGCCGGAGTCGGGAACCGGCGTGTATCACATGACCGCGGCGTCGGTGCGTCTCTCGCGCCGTGTCAACGCCGTGTCGCGTCGCCATGGTATCGTGACGCGCAACATGAGCCGTTCACTCTGGAACGGCCGCGCCGCGGAGCACATCCCCGTGGGGCATGTCACCAACGGCGTGCACCTCGCGACGTGGATGGCCAATCCCATCATGAAGCTGCTGGACGATCACCTCGGTCCGGCATGGGGGCACAGCAGCGACCCCGCGCTGTGGGAACAGGTGCTCACGCTCGATGACGAAGCGCTCTGGTTCACGCACACGCGTCTCAAGCATACGCTCATGCGCCTGGTGCGCGAAGAAGCGCGCAGCGCCTTTGCCCGGCGGCAGATCGAGGCCACGCAGCTCGTCGGCGCCGGCACATTGCTCGACCCCAAGACGCTCACGATCGGGTTCGCCCGTCGATTCGCCACGTACAAGCGCGCCGACCTGATCTTCCGCGATGTCGAGCGCCTGCGGAAGCTCGTCACGAACGTGCAGCGTCCGGTACAGATCGTCTTCGCCGGCAAGGCGCATCCGGCCGACAATCCGGGCAAGCAAGTGTTGCAGAACGTGTATCACTTCACGCGCGATCCGCGATTCGAGGGACGCGTGGCGTTCGTGGAAGACTACGGCATGCACCTCGCCCACCTGCTCGTGCAGGGCGTTGACTTGTGGATGAATCTGCCACGCGTACCGCTCGAAGCTTCGGGCACCAGTGGCATGAAGGCCGCACTGAATGGCGTGCCGCAGATCTCCACGATCGACGGCTGGTGGGAAGAAGGGTACGAAGGCAACAACGGCTGGGCCATCACACCGGAAGAAGACGACGAGGCGGGCATCAGCACGTCGAACCGTCTGTACGAGCTGCTCGAGCAGGAGGTGGTGCCGCGCTACTACGACCTCGACAAGAACGATTTGCCGCGTCGCTGGCTGGCCACCATGAAGCACTCCATCCGTGTCGCCGGCCAGCAGTTCACGGCGCGGCGCATGGTGGAGCAGTATGCCCGTGCCTACTATGCCCCATCGATCTTGGGTGACGCCCTGCCCGACGATCCACCAATCGCGTAACTCGCCGACAATGACATCCCCCGCCATGCCCACACCCAACTTCGGGTCGCCCGTGATTCGGGCACCCGAGGGTGGGGCCCCGACGATCGTGCATCTCACGTCGGAGTACAGTCCGTTCGCGCGGACGGGCGGGCTGGCCGAGGCCGTGATGGGGTTGGCCAATTATCAAGTGAAGGGCGGCGCCAACGTGGTCGTGTTTGTGCCGCTCTACCGCACGGTGCGGGATCATGCGCCGGATCTCGCGCCGCTCGGCCGACCGATCCAGGTCTCGCTGGGATTCCGCAGCGAGGAAGTGCGTTTCTTCCGCGAAGTGCAGCCGCCGCCAGGTCCGAAGGTGGTGTTCGTCGACATCCCCTCGGCGTTCAGCCGCGCGGGCCTGTACGGCGAAGGGGGCCGGGACTACGCCGACAACGCCCGACGGTTCGCGCTCTTCTCGCGCGCCGTGCTGGATGGCATTCCGCGATTGATCGCCGGCCCTGTGCTCATTCACGGGCATGACTGGCATACCTCGCTGGCCCTGATGTACATGCGTACGTACCGCGAACTCAAGGAATTCTACGCCGGCACGCCGACCGTGCTCTCGGTGCACAACGCCGGCTATCAGGGGCACTTCCCGGCCGCGATGCTGAACGACTGCGGCATCCCGCCCGAGGTGTACAATTTCCAGCAACTCGAGTGGTACGACCGCATCAACTTCCTGAAGGGCGGACTCACCTTCGCCGACATGGTGGTGACCGTGAGCCCCACCCATGCGCAGGAGTTGCGCACGCCCGGGGGCGGGTTTGGACTGCAGGACGTCTTCCAGTGGCTCGGCTCGCGCTTCACCGGGATCACGAACGGCATCGACCAAGCGCTCTGGAATCCGGCCACCGACGATCAGATCACGGCGAACTACTCGCCCCACGACCCATCAAACAAGGCGAAGTGTAAAGCCGCATTGCAGCGCTCGTTTGGACTCCCGCAGCGCAAGCGCATTCCGCTGTTTGGACTCACCGGGCGATTGGTCGCGCAGAAGGGGCTCGACCTTGTCCTGAACTCGCAGCTGATCTGGACCCTCGACGCCCAGTTCGTGTTTCTCGGCGCTGGTGACGCCAAGTATGAACGCGCACTGTTGGCGCTGGCGAAGGCGCGCCCAGAGCACGTCGGCGTGCAGCTCAACTTCACCGACCGGCTCGAGCATCGCCTGATGGCCGGTGCCGACATGTTTCTCATGCCGTCGCAGTACGAGCCGTGCGGCCTCACCCAAATGCGGGCACAGCGCTACGGCTCGCTGCCGGTCGGACGCCGCGTGGGGGGAATCGCCGACACCGTGCAGGACGACACCACGGGCTTTCTGTTCGACGAATTTCAACCCGTCGCGCTCGACCGGGCGATCTCGCGCGCGCTGGCCCGCTTCGCCGATCCGAGCGCGTGGGCGCCGCGCATGCGCGCCGCGATGCAGCAGGACTTCGGATGGGAGCGCTCCGCCGAGCGCTACGCGCAGGTCTACCAGCAGGCCATCGAGATGGCCAAGAGCCGCCGCTGATGCACTCGGTCATCATTCACCATCACCTGTACCAGCCGCCGCGCGAAGATCCCTGGCTCGAAGTCGTGCCGACCGAGCCCTCCGCCGCGCCCGACCACGACTGGAACGCGCGCATCAATCGCGAGTGCTACGCCCGGCTCGCGGCCGCGGAAGCGCATTTGCGCGATCGGCGCGCGGCCGCGCGTGATCCCGACGCGCGCGCGGGCATTGCCCGCGTGGTGAATCTGTACGCGTGGTGTTCGTTCGACGTGGGCGCGACCCTCTGCGAATGGCTCGACGCAGAAGCACCCGAGACCATGCGGGCGATGCAAGCCGGCGATGCGGCCAGTGTGCGTCGGTGGGGACACGGCAACGCAATCGCCGCGCCGTATCATCACGTGATCCTCCCGCTCGCCTCACCGCGCGAGCGCACGACCGAAATTCGCTGGGGCATTCGCGATTTCCGTCGGCGCTTCCATCGCGAGCCCGAAGGGATGTGGCTACCGGAATGCGCGGCCGATGAAGACACCCTCGACGCCGTCGCCAAGGAAGGCATCGCCTTCACCATCCTGGCACCGTATCAGGTGCATGGCCACGACGGCCGCGGCATGCCGGTGCGGTGGCGCGGCGCGTCGGGCCGGTCACTCACGATTCTGCCGTACGATGGATCGCTCGCCGGCGACGTTGCCTTCGGGGGCCTGCTACGCGACGCGCCGGCGCTGGCGCAGCGGCTTGCGCCGTATCGCGACGCGACGGAGCATCCGTCCGATCGCTGTACCACCTTGGCCACCGACGGCGAAACGTTCGGCCATCATCACAAGAGCGGCGACTCCACGCTCACCGAAGCGTTGTCGATGGTGGTGCAGCAGTCGAGTTCGCGCGTCACGAACAGCGCGTCGTTGGTGGCGATGTATCCAGCCACGACCGACGTGCGATTGGTGTCGCCGAGCGCGTGGAGTTGCGCGCACGGGGTGGAACGGTGGCGCAGCAACTGCGGCTGTCGCCTCGACGGCAGCAAGCCGCCGGCGCAGCAATGGCGCGGACCGTTACGCGCGGCCATCGAACGCCTCGCGTATCACGCACACGACGTATTCGAGCACGAGGGCCGCGCGCTGTTCCGCGACGATCCTTGGGACGTGCGCGATCGGTACGGTGATGTCGTCGCACAGGATGGTGAGGCCATCGAACAGTTCGCGCGACGCGAGCTGCCGGCCGATGCGTCGGAACAGCAGGTGCAGCGGGCCCGCGAACTCCTCGAGCTCGAACGGGCCACAATGCGGACGTTCACCTCGTGCGCCTGGTTCTTCGACGAGGTCGATCGCATTGAGGTGCGGCAGGTCCTGCGCTACGCCGCGCGTTCCATCGAGCTGTCCGGACATGCCTCGCGGCTGATGCCGGAGTTCGTGCAGTGGCTGGCGCCCGCCACCAGCGGCGCCCCGAACACCGGCAGCGCCAGCGAACTGTTCGTGCGCGAGGCGATGCCGCACCGTGATGCGACCACCTGTGCAGCTGCCGGCGCGATCGCCTGCGCCTCCATGGGCATCGCAACCCCGCGCATCGCCATCTTCGACGTCACCGTGACGCCGCATGAGGTGGCACCGCATGAACCGGCCGCACAGGAGGAAGCGCCTCGCGCTCCGTGGCGCGTGACGCTCGTGCATCGTCGGACCGGCGCCTCACGCACCTTCGTCGGGCATGTCCACGGGACCGGCCCCGGTCTCACCGTCGACCTATCGGAGCCAGAAACCGACATCGGCGAGACGCACGGCATCAATGTCCATGAGTTCCCCGAAGTCATCGCCCGGCTGCTGCTCCGCCCGATGGCACTCTCCGATGCGGCACTCTTCGACGAAGTCGGCCTCAGGCCCTGAGTCCGAATCGCCGCGCTTCCACACGCCGCGCTACGGCGCCACGCTCCACCGCCACCGCAGTCCGACGTAGAACTGCCGCGCGAATGCCGGCGTCCACAAGTTGGGCTGCTGATTGAGCAGATTGTTCACGCCACCCGAGACTTCCAATTCGCGCGTCACCGCCAGTCGGAGCTGCGCGTCGATCGAGAGCAGCGCGCCCTGACGACCGATCACGCCGCTCTCGGTCGAGAACGGTCCGGTAATCGGCGCACCGCTCGGAATACCAACCAGCGGTGCGTTGCCGGTGTAGCGCACCGAGGCATCAGTCGCGAGCCCTCGGCGCACCGCCCACTCACGAGCCACTCGAAGTCGCGCGGTATGCGACGCACGCCGACTGAGCGGCAATCCCGACGTGAGATCGCGCGCGCGCAGGAAATCGTAGCCCAGCGTGACCTCCGTGGCCCCCGCAGACACGCGCGCGTTGGTTTCCACGCCCTGAGTGCGCGCGCGCGCCACGTTCACGTAGCGGTACGCCTGAAATCCGGCCGCGTTATCGCCCTCATATCGCCAATCGACGAGCCCCGACACATCGTTACGGTATCCTTCCACATCGAAGGACAGCCGCGTGCTTGGCGCCCACGTACCGCCCACGCTCGTGCTCCACGATGACTCCGGCAGCAGATCCGGATTCCCCGAGAGCGTATAGCCGCCCGCCGGATTCGTGAACGTGTAGCGAATCTCCTTGAAGCCGGGCGCACGGAATCCACGCGCGACGTTGCCGCGCATCCGCACACTCGACGACGTTTGCCACGCCACGCCGAAGGACGGGTTCGTGCTGCTGCCCCAGAGCGTGCTGCTGGTGTGCCGCGCGCCAGCCGTCATCAACAGGGCGCCCAGCGTCCACGAATCGCGCGCAAAGAACTCGGTGACCTGTTCGTCGGCACTATCCCCAGTGACCTTCTTCGGGGCAACGAGCGTACGATGCGAACGCTGTGCCCCCACATCGATCGCATGGGCGCCCACCACATGCGTGTACGACAGCAAGTACCGCCCTTGTCGCTCACGCTGCTCGAGAGAATCAGCCGAGCCCTTGATCGGGAGAAGTCCGCGTGACTGGCGGTACTGATACACGAAACGCTGCTCGAAGGCACGCGCGCGGATGTTGCCACCGAACAACGGGCCGCGCACTTCGGCAAAGCCCTGCCCGCCCCGATTGTCGATGAAGCCATTGAACGCCGCATCCAACGGAAAGCGCTGACGTTCCTGCGAGCCCTGCATGTCAAGCCGCAGCGCCCATTGGTCGGTCAACTCGTAGCGGAAGTCGGTGCGCACATCATAGATGCGATTGAAGGTCGAGCCGATCGCGTTGTATCCGGTCACACGGTCGGACTGTCGCCACCCGCCATTCACCCGGTACCCGAATTTGCCGACCGTTTGGCTCACGCCCGCCGACGACTCCTGTCGTCCCAGTCCGCCTTCGCGCGCGAGCGCATCGAAGGTCAGGCGCTGCGTGGGTGCCGCCTGCACGATGTTGATCACGCCACCCAACGCGTCGCTGCCGAACTCCACGCTCGACGGTCCTTTGGTGACTTCGATACGCTCGGTGGCAATCGTGCTCAATCGACCGATGTCCCGGCTTTCGATGAGCGCGCCGGGCACCGGCTCACCATCGATCAGCACCAACACCCGCGAATCGTCGAAGCCGCGAATGGAAATCGACGTCTTCGACGGCGGCGCCGGCAGCTCCTGCAGCCCCGGCAATTGACGCAACAATTGATTGGCCGACACCGCCGCGACGGCATCGAGCTCGTCGCGACCGATGACGGTCACACTGCGTGGGGATTCACTGGCGCGGATGACGCGCTGCCCCATCGTGGTCGTGAACACCGGCAGCACCGTCGCCAAGGCCACCAGTCGCACCACCGGCATGTTGCTCTGCACCACCGTCCGCACTTCGGCGAAGCCGAGCGCCCGTACGATCAGGGAATCACCAACCGCAGCGGCCACGCGAAACGTGCCGCGTTCGTCGGTGCGCGCTCGCGCACCGCTGCGCGGCACGCGCACGTCCGCCGACAACACCGGCGCCCCGTCGGTCTTGCCCACCACGGTGCCTTGCACCGTCCCCGACGCGGTGCCAACGCGCTGCGCCTGTGCCGGTCCGCCAGATCCGACGGTCAGCAACAGTGCACACCACAGCGGCATCATCCGACACGACATCGAGGGGCGCCGTCCATCGCTCATCGAATGCGGGCGTAACGAATCGTGGGAAAGCCGGCGACGCCGGTGTTGCTGTAGTAGTCGGTGACCTGAAGCTTGTACACGCGCGTGCCCGACTTCACCAGATAGGTGTTGAACGCGGCGTGCAGGCGGTCGTTACCCTGCAGGTTGTAGCGGAACGGCGCGCTCTTATCGAGCACCGAGTTCGGGATCGGACCCACCAACGTCGACAAGAAGGTCGCGAACTGCGGCGCATCGCTGGCGATCGTCGCATTGGCGAAGGTCGGCGACGTCGGTCCCGGATACGTCCCGGCGTTGCACGTCACGTTCGGCACCAGCGAGAGCTGGTTCGCCGCGGGATTGAACTCGAGATCCCAGTTGCAGCCGGCGCTGGTCACGACCGCATTCGTCACGAGGCTGATCTGACGCACGCCGTTCGCCGGCGCGATCGCCAGTGTCCGCACCGCGCCCAGCGTAGTACCAGTCTGAAGGCGCGACTCGAGATACAGCGTGTCAACGGCAAACGTCTGCGTGAACTTGATGCGCGTGGCACGGAAGACGGCGAAGCTGCCGTTGGCCAGACGCAGCTTCCAATAGTTCGCCGGGTTCGCCGTCGGAACGCCGCTCAGGTTCAGGTAGCCCTGCTTGTTCTCCGTCAGCCGATCGGTCTTGAACTGACTGTCGACGGGAATCTGGGCGGCACGTACCGCGTCGAACGTGGAAAGCGTTGCGGCCGGCGTAAAGGCCAGCACCTGCGCGTCCGTGGCCGTTTTGTTGTTGTCGAGGGCAAAGCCGAGCACGTTCTTGCTGGTCGCACCGCCCACGGCGGGCGAGTTCAGACGCACCTCGTAACGGCGGAACGCCAGATCCCAGTCTCCGGTACGCGGCACCAGGGCGCCCGACGCGAAGCTGAAGTACACGAGGGTGTCCGTGCTGCTCGCGTTGAGCGGCCCGAACGACACGACTTCATTGACGGCCGGCTCCGGCGTGCCCGTACCGGGACCCGTGGCGTTCGACTCGCCTTCGCACGCGCCGAGCACGGCGAGGGACGCGACAGAGAACAGCGACCGCATCAGCATCGACTTCATATAGAGAGCGCAGCAGAGATTCGAAGGAGTGAGGCAGCACCAGCGGTGATCGCCCGCCGGTGCGCGAGACTGCACACTATCCCGCAGCGCACGGAAGCTGCATTCGTATTTCTAACAAGGTGAGCGTTCAGGAATCGATGCATTACTCTTGATGGCATGAGCACACCGATTCTCTCCGAGCGCGCCGTCGTCGTCATCACGGGGGCGAGCGGTGGCATCGGCGCCGCGCTGGCGCGTCACGCCGCGCCCTCGTACGCGCTGTCCCTCGTCGCGCGACGACACGCGGAACTCACGCAGGTGGGCGAGGAGGTGACCGCTTCTACTGGAACGCCGGTCCTGACTATCACTGCTGATGTCACAAGTCGCGCCGAGGTCCAGCGCGTCGTGCGCGAGACGCTGACCCGTTTCGGGCGTATCGATGCGTGGGTCAACAATGTCGGTCAGGGCATCACCCGCATGCCATCCGAACTCACCGACGACGATGTCGACGACATGATGCGCATCAATGTGAAGACGGCGCTCTACGGCATGCAGGAGGTGCTGCCGCACTTCCAGGCCGCCGGACGTGGACACGTCGTCAATGTCTCATCGATGCTGGGGCGCGCGCCCTTCGCCCTGCAGCGCTCGGCCTACAGTGCGGCCAAGCATTTCCTGAACGCGCTCACGGCGAATTTCCGGACCGAGGTGCAAGCCACCCACCCGGCAATTCAGTTCTCACTGATCTCCCCGGGCGTCGTGCGCACGGACTTCGGCCTCAACGCCCGCCACGGCGGCATCGACTCTCGGCAGCTGCCCGAGTCGCAGAGCGCCGACGAGGTGGCGGCGGTGATCGCCGCCGTCCTCACCGACCGCCGGCCTGACGTGTACACACGCACCGGATCGACCGCGCGGATCGCCGGCATCTACGCGTCGATCGGCGTGGACCCCTAGGCGTCTCGACTAGGGGACGGACTGCCCGCGCACCGGTGACAAAGGCGCCGTTGGCGTCGGCATCGAGCCCGGTACGGCCGCCTCACGGGAATCCAGCGCGTCGAGCGGCGGCCCCAGAAACGGCTCGCACACGCCTTCCGCCGTTTCGCGGATCAGCTGATCGACCACCGCACGCAGATCTCCCGTTCGCGCGTACGTGGCCAGCTGACGCTGCGCACTCGACCCTTCGTCGAGGATGCGGAACGCATACTCGACTTCTTTTCGGGTACCGAGTTCGTCGAGGACGTCGTCGAGGAACCACTCCACTAACTCGCGGATGAGAACCGGCGCCGGCAGCTCAGCCTTCTTGCCGAAGTCGATCAGCTTGCCACCGAGCCCCCAACGGACCGCGCGCCACTTGTTCTCTTCAATGAGATCCTGGGCGTAGACCCGGAACGTCATGTTGTCGCGACGCAGCTTCCACATCTTGGCGACCACCGCCTGCAGGATCGCGGCAATGCAGACGGCCTCATCGACCTTCGTGTTCACGTCGCAGGCACGGAACTCGAGCGTTGGGTAGATGTGGTGCGGGCGCACATCCCACCAGAGCTTGGAGCCGTCGGGAATGCTGCGGGTTTTCACGAGCGTGTCCACCAGATCCGCGTAGTCGCCCCACCCGTTCAGGATGCGCGGCACACCGGTGCGCGGAAAGTTCTTGAACACGATGCTGCGATACGAATGCAGCCCCGTGTTGCGCCCAAACCAGAAGGGCGACGATGTGGACAAGCACAAAATGTGAGGCAGGATGTATCGCGCCGCGTTCAGGCAGTCGATCCGGAACTCCGGATCTTCAATGCCCACATGGACATGCGTCCCGAAGATGAGCAGGCGATGGGCCAGGTCCTGCAGCTCCGCCTTCACGCCGAGGTATCGCTCCTTCGGCGTCATCTCCTGATTCATCCAGTTCGAGAACGGATGCGTGCCGGCGGAGGCAATCGTCAATCCATGCTGTCCAGCGGCATTGATGACGAGCCGGCGCAGATTCACCAACTCCGACCGGAGTTCCGCAATCGAGGAGCACACCTTCGTGCCGATCTCCACCTGACATTGGTGGAGTTCCGCCTTCACATCGGCGAGCTGCGCGTCGTTGCTTGACACCAGGGTATCGAAGCCTGGCGTGAGGTCACGGGTGACGGGGTCGATGATCTGGTACTCTTCTTCGATCCCGACGGTCAGGCTCGGTGCGCGCATTTAACCCCCCACGCCCACGCGGGACGTGCTGTTCGCGGTGGACCAATCCAT
>JBBARJ010000050.1:0-14756 GCA_040399825.1 Gemmatimonas sp. | reverse complement strand
CGACCGCTGTGCCGCCGCCGAGAACTGCAGCATCCGTCCGGTATGGTTGCTCCTCCAGCAACGCATTGACGAGGTGCTTGAGGGGGTAAAGCTCAGCGATCTCCTGACCGACGAAGCAACGGTGCGGGATCGTGTGGGGCTGCCGCGATATGAGGCCGTGCCCGATCTCCCGGGTGCGTTACCGATTTTGAAGGGCTGACCCGCCGATGGGGATGTGGGCAGAGTGGCGCGCGCGGCGCGAACGGAGCCGACGGGCATCGACCTATCTCGGCCGATTACTGCGCACGCCGGAACAGGAGGACGTCACGTGGCTCGGGTCCGCCGGCGTGACGGTACCCCTCGCCGTCCGGGAACTCACCTTCGCCACACGGGCCATCGGTCTGATCGTCGCCGAGCGCGACGCACTTGATGACCGGACCGCCTCCGACGTCGCCCACCAGCTGGTCGCGGTGATGAACCGGGAAGCTCGCGGGACCGTTGACCTCGGTCGGGAGTGGGGCGAGCGCTGGCGTGCCTACACCGGCGCATTGGCGGTTCGGGGCAACGTGGAGACGCCGGCCACACGGCTCGCGCGCGTGCTCCTGTCAGGAGCTGGGATCGCGGAACCATCTCAAGAACTCGTGGTCCGCGCGACCCAGTTTGTGAACGAAACTCGCGGTGCCGCCAATGTCGCGCTCCGCGATGTCTTCGGGGTGGCCTCGCTCCCGGATGACATCAGGCCCTCCGCGCTTCTGGGCTGACCGTGCCCGTTTTATCGCGCCGAGGCGAGAGCAAATCACAAAAAAGGGGAAAGATGGCGACTGCCACCTTTCCCCTTTTTCGTCGAATCATCGAGTGCCGAAGGCCGGACTCGAACCGGCACATCCTTGCGGATACTGCGACCTGAACGCAGCGCGTCTACCAATTCCACCACTCCGGCAGCTCCTGAAGTCATGCACGAAAACAACATTCCGTACACGATCCCAGCAGGGCCGTAAAGAATAGGCAGAAGAGGCCTCCGAAGTCAACGCCGGGCCGCACTCTTCATGAGGGTTGGGGTATTACGTTTCCTCCCAGCATGGCAAATACGGACAGCGACGAACCGACAGAACTGATCGCGCGGAATAAGCGCGCGCGGCACGACTACGAAATCCTGGACACCTGGGAGTGCGGAGTCGTGCTTACCGGCACAGAGGTCAAGGCGCTCCGCGAGGGGCGCGCCAACCTCACCGATGCCTTCGGGGTGATCAAGGAGAACGAGGTGTTCCTGCTCAACCTGTACATCGGGGCGTACGGGCAGGGCAACGTGTTCAATCACGAGCCCACACGCACGCGAAAGCTCCTCATGCATCGCCGCGAAATCCGTCGACTCATCGGCGCGGTCGAGCGGCAGGGGCTCACGCTCGTACCGCTCGACCTGTATTTCAAGAGTGGCCGCGTCAAGGCAAGGCTCGCGCTCGTGCGCGGCAAGCAACAGCACGATAAGCGCGAGGATCTCAAGAAGCGTGACGCCGAGCGCGAGATCGCACGTGCGCTCAGTAAACGCTGAGCGGTTGCGCTGATGTCGCTCCTCGGCGCGTTCGCACTCACATGGCAGTTGTCGGCCGTCGCGGTCCCAGTGCCGCCGCTCCCGCCGCTCGTGGTTCGCGCTGGTGACCGCCTACAGTCCGTGCCCACGATGCGGCATCCTGATGGGGGCATCGCCGTCCGTGCCGACGCGCTCGCTGAGGCGCTCGGAGGACAGCTCGTGACGCAGGCGACCGGTAGCGGGCGCTATCGACTCGACGTGGGTACCACCGGCGTAGCGATCGAAGCGGGGAGCGCGCTCGTCGTCGTCGCCGATGACACGATCCCCCTGCGCGCGGGTGTCTTCCGGCGCGGCGGCCAGCTCTACGTCCCGCTCGCCTTGGCCACGGAGTTGCTACCCCGACTTGGTGCGGGGGTCCTGTTCGATCCCGACAAACCGGAGCTGCGCCGGTTCTCCACCGGGACGACCCCTCGGCGTACGCCGGCGCCTCGGCCACGCGCGGACTCACCTCGGCCGACCGGCACGTCTGCCCCGGCCGACAACGTGCGGAGCGCGCCGGCCAACCGTAGGGCGTCGCTTCGTCAGCGTATCGTGGTGGTTGACGCGGGACATGGCGGTCCGGACAACGGCATGTCCGGGCCGATCGGCGCGCCCCGGAAAGTCTACGAGAAGAACATCACACTCGCGTTCGCGAAGGAACTGCGCGCCGCCCTCACGCAGCGAGAAATTCAGGTCGTGATGACGCGGACGACGGACACGCTTATCGCCCTCGGCGATCGTGGGCGCATCGCCAATCAGGCCAAGGCGGACCTGTTCCTGTCGGTGCATGTGAACGCCGCGAATCCCCGATGGAACAATCCTGGTGGGGCACGCGGCTTCGAAACGTATTTTCTCGCAGAAGCGAAAACCGAAGACGAGCGCCGAGTCGCGGCGATGGAAAACGAAGCGATTCGTTTTGAGACCGATGCCGACGTGACCCGCGACGATCCGCTGGGATTCATCATGCGTGACATGGCACAGAATGAGCACCTGCGCGAATCGGGGCGACTCGCCGAGCTGCTGCAGGCTGGGATGAAGCAGGTGCACCCCGGGCCAAGTCGCGGCGTGAAGCAGGCCGGGTTTCGGGTGCTCGTCACCGCCTTTATGCCCGCCGTCCTGGTGGAAATTGGCTTTGGCACCAACAAGCTCGAAGCACAGTACATGACCGATACCGAGCGGCAGCGTGAGTTGGCGTCGACGCTCGCCGATGCCGTAGTGCGCTATCTCGAGCAGTATGAACGCAAGGTCGGAGGCGGCGGCTGATGCGGGCCGCCCAACGGCTCGCGCTGGTACTCGCCTCGTGGCTCGTCGGTTCGGGGTGTGTGTATTACAACGGCATTTACAACGCGCAGGCCGAAGCCCGTCTGGCCGACGCCAAGCTGCGGCGTGACGACGACGGCGAGGCGACTACGCGCTTCCAGCGCTCCGCCGCCATTGCCGAAACGGTGCTGGTGCGGCACCCGAAGTCATCGTGGCGGAACCGTGCGCTGTACATCGCGGCCCGGAGTGGCGCGATGGCGGCCCAGTGCGAGCGCGCGGTGCCGCGGCTGCAGCAGTTGTTGGCGGGGACGATGCTCGGCCCGGCCGAGCGCGATTGGTCCCGCTTGGCGCTCGCCACCTGCGAGGTGCGCGCCGGACGGAGCGCCGATGCCCGGCCACGCCTCGACTCGATGTTCCGCTCGGCCGATCGCGAGCTCGCCCGCCAGTCGCGCCTCTGGGCGGCGCGCGCCGCCCTCAGCATGGGCGATCGGGATGCGGTCCCCGCCTACCTCGGCGACCTCGACGCCGGCGTCTTGCAATGGGAGCTCATCAGCGCATCGATGTCGGCGCGGGAATACGCCCGCGTCGAATCACTCCTCGTGCAGCGAGCCCGCGTGGGCGACTATCGCGAGGACGTCACCCGTGCGTTGCGTGACCTGCTTGCCGACGGTCGCGTTCAGGCGGTGGAACGGATTGTTGCCCAGTATGATACCGCGCGGGTACGTGACGACGGCCGCGCCCGGATGCACTACGCCGTGGGGGACATGCTCGCGCGCGTGGGGCTCGATTCGCTGGCCCGACGGCATCTGTACGCCGCGCGCACGTTGTCTCAGCGCGATACCGTCACGGCACGTGATGCGCGCGCGCGGCTGGCGTTGCTCGATCTCACCCGCGTCGCCTCGGTGCGCGAGCTCGACACCCTCGTCGCCCGGCAGGATAGCGTGATCTGGCGTACCAGCTACGCGCGTCAGGTCGCGGAACGCGTGCTGCTCTTTCGGCTGCT
This sequence comes from Gemmatimonas sp., assembly GCA_040399825.1. Lineage (GTDB taxonomy): Bacteria > Gemmatimonadota > Gemmatimonadetes > Gemmatimonadales > Gemmatimonadaceae > Gemmatimonas. Next base: position 10,947 of record JBBARJ010000050.1, on the reverse strand, counting down.
GGCCGACCGCGGCGATGACGAGAGGGCGTCGCTCTATCTCGCGGCCGAGATCGCGCGCGATTCATTGCGCGCGCCGTGGCTCGCGCGCGCGCTCTTTCTGCGCGTCGCCCGTGAGGCACCGTTGTCGCCACTCGTGCCCAACGCGTGGTATGCGGCGGCTCTCCTCGAGCCGGACAGTGCCGCGGCGTGGCAGCGTCGCGTCCTCGTCGACTTCAGTAACTCCTCGGTGGCGGCGCGGCTGCGTGGAGAGGATCCCACCGATCGTCCGGACTTTCTCAGCGCGCCTGCGCTGTTGAGATTGAACTGGACCGATGCACTCCGCATCTGGTCTGACAGCGTGCGACAGCTGCGGCTTCCTCCCAAACCGGCCGGATCTCGGTGACCGCGTGACAGCAACAGTCGGTGAACAGCAGCAGTGGAGCGTGGCCGGGCTGGCCTTTCGGAACCCCGTGGTTCTCGCCGCCGGCACGGCGGGCTTCGGGAAGGAGGTTGAGGAGGTGATCGACCTCTCAGCGCTCGGCGCAATCGCCACGAAGGCCGTCAGTGTAGCCCCACGTCACGGCGCCCCGCCGCTGCGCGTCAGCGAATTCGCCGGTGGGATGATCAACGCCATCGGCCTCGCCAATCCCGGCCTCGACGCCGTGCGCGCTGAGTACTTGCCCTGGCTCCGCCGCACGCATCCCGAGACACGGGTGATCGTCAACGTTGTCGGGAATAGCGTCGAGGACTTCGAGACGGTCGTTGGCGGTCTGGACGACCTGCCTGGCGTGGACGCGTTCGAACTCAACGTCAGTTGCCCGAACGTCAAAGCCGGCGGGCTGGAGTTCGGTGCCGACCCGGTCGCCCTCGCCGCCTTGGTGCGCGCCTCCCGGGCGAAGACGTCCCGCCCCATCTTCGTGAAGCTCTCGCCGACGCTCGGTGCCGGGGTGGTGGCCGCTGCCCGCGTGTCGATCGAGCACGGAGCGACCGGTTTGACACTGGTGAACACCATGCCCGGCCTCGTGATCGACGCATCGCGTCGCAAGCCCAAAATCGGATTCGGTACCGGTGGCGTAAGCGGACCGGCCTTGCTTCCCTTGGGATTGCTCGCGACCTGGCGGGTGCGTCAGGCGCTACCCGACGTCCCCGTGATCGGGCTGGGCGGCATCAGCACCGGGAACGACGCGGCGCAGTATCTGCTCGCGGGCGCGTCGCTGGTGGGTGTCGGGACGGCCGCTCTCCGCGATCCCCGGGCGCCGGAACGCATCGCTCGCGAACTCTCCGCGTGGGCGGACCGGGAAGGAATTCGTGATCTTCGATCAATTATCGGCACACTGGAGTGGCCTTCGTGACGCCTGTCTCTTCCCCGGCCGTCGGCGCGACGGTCCCTTCGACGGTCACCCCGATCGTCGCCCTCGACGTCGCTGACCGCCCCGCCGCGCAGGCCATCGTCACCCAACTCGGCGCTTCCTGCGGCTTCTACAAAGTCGGATTGGAACTGTTCGCCGCGGAAGGGCCTGACATCGTGAGCTGGCTGCGCGACGCCGGGAAGTCCGTGTTCGTGGACTTGAAGCTGCATGACATTCCCAACACGGTGCGCGGTGCCGCACGCAGTGTGGCCCGCCACGGCGCGTCGCTCCTCACGGTGCATGCGTCCGGTGGCTCGGAGATGATCCGGGCCGCCGTCGAGGGCGCCCAGGAGGGGGCGGTGGCGTCCGGCGGATGTGGCATCCTTGGGGTGACCATCCTGACGAGCATGGACGCGGCCGGGATCGGCGAGGCGTGGGGGCGGGAACAGGTCGACGTGACAGCCGAAGTGGTTCGACTGGCCGGGCTGGTCGCGGCGGGCGGCGGCGCTGGGATCGTCTGCTCTGGTCACGAAGCCGCGGCGGTCCATTCCCAGTTCGGCGGGAATCTTGGCCTCCTGATTCCCGGCATTCGACTGCCCGGTGGCGACGCCCACGACCAACGGCGCGTGATGACGCCACGGGCCGCCGCTGACGCTGGCGCGCGCTGGCTCATCCTGGGTCGGGCGGTGACTGGGGCCACCGATCCCGTGGCGGCCATGGAGCAAGTGGCCGCCTCACTTGCGGGGGCGCCCTAAGTCCACTATTGTGAGAGTCTTGCCTGTTTTCGGGCGAGATTCTAGGCCAATCCGCTGGCCACATTTGCTTCGCTCGTGCGCGGAATCGCTGAAATGCGATGCTTCATGAGCGATGGACGCATGGGGAGTCCAGCCGGCCAGAGTAATCTGGTGCGGGAGGCTCCGTTGGCGCGTGAGCGCCAAGGTGACCCGTGAAAGTTCGGAGCAGCGTAAAGCCGATCTGTGAGCACTGCAAAGTCGTGAAGCGACAGGGCGTGACTCGCATCATCTGCAAGCGCAACCCCAAGCACAAGCAGCGTCAAGGCTGAGGGGAAGCGTAACACATGGCACGTATCGCTGGCGTCGATCTCCCTCGTGAGAAGAAGGTTGAGATCGGCCTGACCTACATCTTCGGCATCGGTCGCAAGACCGCCCAGAAGATCCTCGCTGCCGCGGGCGTTTCGCCCGATCAGCGGGTCCGCGATCTCAATGACGCGGACGTCAACAAGCTCCGTCAGGAAATCGAGCGCAACATTCGCGTCGAAGGTGCGCTGCGCACCGAGATCGCGATGAACATCAAGCGCCTGATGGACATCGGCTCGTACCGTGGCACGCGCCATCGCCGCGGGCTTCCCGTGCGCGGGCAGCGCACGCACACGAACGCGCGCACCAAGAAGGGGCCGCGCCGCGCTATCGCGGGCAAGAAGAAGGTGACCAAGTAAGCCATGGCTACCGCAAAGAAGACCAAGCGCGTCGTCGAGGCCGAAGGCATCGCCCACGTCAGCGCCACGTTCAACAACACGACCATCACGATCACCGATTTGCATGGCAACACGGTGTCGTGGGGCTCTGCCGGCAAGGCGGGCTTCAAGGGGTCGAAGAAGTCCACGCCGTTCGCCGCCACGGTGGCGTCCGAGCAGTGCGCGCGCGAAGCGCTCACCCTCGGCGTGCGCCGCGTGCATGTGCGCGTGCAGGGTCCGGGCAGTGGTCGCGAGTCCGCCATTCAGGCGCTCGCCGCGGCAGGCCTCCAGGTGAAGTCCATTCGCGACGTCACCCCGATCCCGCACAACGGCTGCCGTCCCCCCAAGCGTCGGAGGGTCTAAGACATGGCCCGTTATACTGGTCCCAGCTGCCGTCAGTGCCGTCGTGAGGGCGCCAAGCTCTTCCTCAAGGGCACCAAGTGCTTTACCGAGAAGTGCCCCGTCGAGCGTCGTCCGTACGCCCCGGGTCAGCACGGTCAGGCCACGGCGCGCCGTAAGAAGGCGTCCGAATTCTCCAAGCAGTTGCGCGAGAAGCAGAAGATCAAGCGCATCTACGGCATCAGCGAGAAGCAGTTCCGCAACACGTTCGATCGTGTGGCGTCCGCGCCGGGTATCGCCGGTCACAACCTGTTGGCCGCGCTCGAAACGCGCCTCGACAACGTCGTGTACCGCATGGGTTTCGCGCCCAGCCGCAAGGCCGCGCGTCAGCTCATCCGTCACCGTCACATCGAGGTGAAGGGTCGCCTGCTGGACATCCCGTCCTATCAGGTGCGTCCGGGCGAAGAAGTGCGCGTCAAGCAGTCGTCGCGTGAACTCGTGCTCGTGATGTCGGCCATGGAACAGGCCGCGCGTGGTGCCTCGCTCTCGTGGATCGCTGTCGACAAGGAGTCGTTCAGCGGCCGCGTGCTCGAGAAGCCGCAGCGTCAGTCGATTCCGTTGGCGGCGCAGGAACAGCTCGTCGTCGAACTGTACTCCAAGTAACACGTGGTACTCAGCTGACAGAGCGCGCCGTTCACGGCGCGTCTCCGTCAGCGGTCGGGGCCCGAACCCCTCTACGGGGCTACCGCGCGTTCGGGGCGGGGTAGCGCGTCATCGGCGAACAGCGCCGGTGTGACCACTTCAAATTTTCGAACTTCATGGCAACGATCGATCTCTCAGGGCTGGTTCGTCCGCAGCTTGTCGAAGCAACCAAGCGCGAGGACACGCCCAATCTGGCCGAATTCCGCCTGCAGCCGCTCGAGCGCGGCTTCGGACACACGTTGGGCAACGCGATGCGCCGACTGCTCCTGTCGTCGCTCCGCGGCTCCGCCGTGTGGGCGTTCCGTATCGATGGCGTGGTGCATGAGCACCAGACCATCGGCGGCGTCGTGGAAGACGTGCACCAGATCATCGGTAATCTCAAGACGCTCACGCTGGCGCTCCCTGACGATGTCGAGCAAACCGTGCTCCGCATCGCCAAGTCGGGCCCCGGCACCGTCACGGCCGCCGACATCCAGGTCAGCGGTGGCGCCCGGGTCATCGACCCGACGCATCACCTCTTCACCATCACCGACGAGCGCGACTTCAACGTCGAACTCTACGTGAACAAGGGTCGCGGCTACATCGAGAGCGATCAGCATCCCGCCGACAAGAATCTCTCCGTCGACGTGGTGCGGATCGATGCCATCTATAGCCCGGTACGTCGCGTCAACTTCGCCGTCTCTGAGACGCGCGTCGGACAGCGTACCGACTACGACCGCCTCACGCTCACCGTCGAAACCAACGGCACGATGTCGCCCGAGGAAGCGGTAAGCTACGCTGCGGCCCTGGCCCAGACCCACTTCCAGTACTTCGTGGGTTTCGGGTCGTCGGCCTCTGCACAGCCTGGCGCGGGTGGCGACGGCTCCAACAGCGACGCGCTCCGCCTGGCCGAACTGTTCCGCACTCCGATCGACGATCTCGAACTCTCGGTTCGCTCGGTCAATTCACTCAAGAACTCGAACATCCGCTCGCTCGGCGATCTGGTTCGCCAGACCGAGGCGCAAATCCTTCAGGTCAAGAACTTCGGCAAGAAGTCTCTGCAGGAAATCGCCGCGCTGCTCGAGAAGGAAGGGCTCAATTTCGGCATGCGATACGAGGAGAGCACAGATGGTGTGCGTATCCTCGATATGGGCACCCCGCCCAGCCGCGCGGCCGAGAACGCGCCCGACGACGAAGACGACGAGGAGTAATTCCCATGCGCCATCGCAAGGCAAACCGCCAACTTCGGCGGACGAGTGAGCAGCGCCTCGCGCTGCTTCGCAACCTCGCAACCTCGCTCATTGAGCAGGGTGCGATCGAGACGACTGAGGCGAAGGCGAAAGAACTCCGCCCCTTCGTTGAGAAGCTGATCACCAAGGCCCGCACCGGCACGCTCCACGCGCGCCGACTGGCCGGCAAGCACGTCCACAAGCGTGAGGCGGCCGACAAGCTGTTCCAGGAAATCGGCCCCATGTTCGCCACGCGACCGGGCGGCTACACGCGCATTCTCAAAACCGGCCACCGCAAGGGTGACGGTGCGGAGATGGCGCGGATCGAATTGGTCCAGAGCTGAGGATATCGGACATGGCTATCGATAGACACCGCTGCTACGTCTGCGACAAAGGCGTTGCCTTTGGAAACAGCGTCTCGCACGCAAACAACAAGACGCGCCGCACCTGGAGACCCAATCTTCAGGTCGTGCGCACCCTCAGCGAAGGGAAGGTCATCAAGGTCAAGGCCTGCACGCGGTGCATCGCGGCCGGCAAGATCACCCGCGCGCCGCGCGGTCAGGTTGCTGTCGCCTAATACGCGGATGGTGACGTCTCAGCGGGGAGCTCGCAGTTGCCGGGCTCCCCGCTTTGTACATGTGCCATCCGTGGTCGCCACTCACGAGTCCTGACTTTCGACTGAGTACTCTGTTGAAGACTGCACTGATCACCGGGATTACCGGACAGGACGGCTCCTATCTCGCCGAACTGCTCCTCGCCAAGGGCTATCGCGTGGTCGGCGTTGTTCGCCGCTCATCAACGACCCCCTACGAGCGCATCGCCCATCTCGTCGATCGCGTCGAGCTCGTGTCGGCCGATCTCCTCGATCAGACGTCGCTCACCGACGTCGTGTACGAGACGCAGCCCGATGAGATCTACAATCTCGCCGCGCAAAGCTTCGTGCAGACCTCATGGACCCAGCCCGTGCTCACCGGCGAATTCACCGCGCTCGGCGTCACGCGGATGCTGGAAGCCATGCGCAAAGCGGCGCCCAAGTCGCGTTTCTATCAGGCCAGTTCGAGCGAACAGTTCGGGAAGGTCGTCGAGACGCCGCAGCGCGAATCCACGCCGTTCTATCCCCGCTCGCCCTATGGCGTCGCCAAGGTCTACGGCCACTGGATTACCGTGAACTATCGCGAAAGCTTCAATCTGTTCGCGGTCTCTGGCATCCTGTTCAATCACGAGTCACCACGCCGTGGACTTGAGTTCGTAACGCGCAAGATCACCGACGCCGTCGCCCGCATCAAACTTGGGCTGCAACACGAACTTCGGCTCGGAAACCTCGAGGCCCGTCGTGATTGGGGCTTTGCCGGTGATTATGTCGATGCGATGTGGCGCATGCTGCAACTCGACGAGCCCGATGATTTCGTGATCGGAACCGGTGAGACGTATTCGGTGCGCGATTTCTGCGTCGCCGCCTTCGGTGCCGTCGATCTCGACTACCTGGCGTATGTTAAACAGGACGAGAAGTTCTTCCGGCCGGCCGAGGTTGACCTGCTCGTCGCCGACCCGGCCAAGGCCGAGCAGCGGCTGGGGTGGACACCGAAGGTCCCGTTCGCCGAGTTGGTGAGCATGATGGTCGCCGCCGATCTCGCGCGGTACGAACGCCTTCGGTGAGTCGCTCGTGAAGCGCGTGCTCGTGACCGGAGCCGCCGGCTTTGTTGGGACGCATATGCTCGACGCGCTCCGGTCGGCGGGGGCCGAGGTGATGGCGCTCGCCACCGACGCGGCGGAGGCGCCGTCCGACGCCGGGCAGGTAACCTGGCGCTACGGCGATCTCCGAGACGAGCGGTATGTGGCCGACGTGGTGGACGCGGCACGACCCGACACGGTCGTACATCTGGCCGCCATCTCGCATGTGCCGACGGCCACCGCCGATCCGGCGCTGGCGTGGGACGTCAACGTCACCGCGACCGCGCGGTTGCTCCATGCGGTCGGCCGCGCCCGCGACACGGGTTTGTGCGACCCGATGGTGCTCGTCGTTGGCAGCGCGGAGCAGTACGGACGGCACGAAACGCATGAGTTCCCATTGATCGAGAGCTCGGTCCAGGCGCCCCGAACCGTCTACGCGGCCACCAAAGCGGCCCAGGAGGTGCTCGCCTTGCAGTGCTGGCGGGCGACCGGGCTGAAAGTCGTCGTCGCCCGGAGCTTTAACCACAGTGGTTTCGGGCAGCCGACACGGTTTTTGCTGCCCGCGCTGGTACAGCGCGCCGTCGAACTGCGTGGTGCGGAACCGGGGACGAGCATGCCTGTCGGCAATCGCTCGCCGATACGCGACTACCTCCATGTAAGTGACGTCGTTGCTGCGTATATTTCACTCTGCCAACGGGGTACGCCTGGCGAGGCGTACAATGTGGCCAGTGGCACCGGATGGTCGGTGCAGCAGATTCTCGACAGGGTTCTGGCGCGTGCCGGTGTGCAGGCGACACCCGTCGAAGAGCTGTCGCTGGTACGCCCAGTTGACGTCCCCATCTTGATCGGGGATTCGCAAAAATTGCAGCGCGCCACCGGATGGTCCGCCACGCGCGTGCTCGACGACATCATCGACGATCTTCTCCATGCCGCGACGCTCTGACCTGCACCGGATTCTTGTGATCGGCTCTGGACCGATCGTGATCGGGCAGGCTGCTGAATTTGACTACTCCGGAACGCAGGCCACCAAGGCACTGCGGGAAGAGGGGTACGAGGTCATCCTGGTGAATTCCAATCCGGCCACCATCATGACCGACCCGGAGTTTGCGGACCGCACTTACATCGAGCCGGTCACGACCGAGTTCGTCGAAAAAGTAATCGCCAAGGAACGCCCGGACGCCGTGTTGCCCACCATGGGTGGACAGACGGCGCTCAACGTCGCGCTCGCGCTCTACGACAGCGGTGTGCTCGAGAAGTACGGCTGCGAACTCATCGGCGCCAACGCCCGCGCCATTCGCGTCGCGGAAGATCGCAAGCTCTTCGGCGAAGCGATGACCAAGATCGGACTCAAGTGCCCGACCGGCCGCACCGTCACCACGCTCGAAGAAGCGATCGCTGGTGTGGAAGAGACCGGCTTCCCGTCGATCATCCGCCCGTCGTTCACGCTCGGCGGAACCGGGGGCGGGATCGCATATAATCGCGAAGAGTTCGAGACGATGGTGCGCCGCGGCCTCGACTTGTCGCCCGTGGGGTCCGTCCTCATCGAGCGATCTCTGCTCGGCTGGAAGGAGTACGAGCTCGAAGTGATGCGCGATTGCGCCGACAACGTCGTCATCGTCTGCTCCATCGAGAACCTCGACCCGATGGGCGTGCACACCGGTGACTCCATCACGGTCGCGCCCGCGATGACGCTCACCGATCGCGAGTATCAGGTGATGCGCGATGCGGCGGTCGCCATCATCCGCGAGATCGGCGTCGATGCCGGCGGTTGCAACATTCAGTTCGCCGTGAATCCGAAGGATGGCGAGTTGATCGTCATCGAGATGAACCCGCGCGTGTCGCGGTCGTCGGCCCTCGCCTCGAAGGCGACCGGCTTCCCGATTGCCCGCATCGGCGCGAAGCTCTCCGTGGGGTACACGCTCGATGAAGTCCCGAACGACATTACCAAGACGACGCCCGCCAGCTTCGAGCCGGTGCTCGACTACGTGATCGTCAAATGCCCGCGGTTCGCCTTCGAGAAGTTCACGACGTCCGACCCGGGACTCACGACGCAGATGAAGTCCGTCGGCGAGTCGATGGCAATTGGCCGTACGTTCAAGGAAGCGTTCCAGAAGGCCCTGCGAGCCCTCGAGACCGGCCGTAGCGGCTGGACGGTCGGTGAACGGCTCGTTGATGACCGACTCGTCGAAGGCTCGAAGGAAGAGCTTCGTGGCGCACTGCGTCGGCCCACACCGGAGCGCATCTACCAGCTCAAGCGCGCCATGCTGCTGGGGATGGGCACCGTGGAACTGCACGAGATCACCGGTATCGATCCGTGGTTCCTCGACCAGTTACACGAGCTGATCGTCGCCGAGGCCGAATACCAACATGAGGCCACGATCGATGCAGAAGGCATGCGTCGCATGAAGCGCCTCGGATTCTCCGATCGCCAGCTCGGCGCCTTGCGCGGCGTCACCGAACATGAGGCCCGCGCGTTGCGCTGGTCGCTCGACGTGCGACCCTCGTACAAGATGATCGATACCTGTGCCGGCGAGTTTCCCTCAAGCACACCGTATCTGTACGGTTGCTACGACGAGGAGAGCGAAGCGGCGACCGAAGGCCGCCAGAAGGTCATCATCCTCGGTTCCGGTCCCAATCGAATCGGTCAGGGTGTGGAGTTTGATTACTGCTGCGTGCGTGCGGTGCTGGCCCTGCGCGAGCGTGGCTACGAGACGATCATGGTCAACTCGAACCCCGAGACCGTCTCCACCGACTTCGATATTTCTGATAAGCTCTACTTCGAGCCGTTGACGCTCGAGGACGTACTCGAAATCGTCCATCGCGAGAACCCGCTCGGCGTCATCGTGCAACTCGGTGGACAGACGCCGCTCAAGCTCACGCGTCCGCTCGAAGCCGCGGGGGTGCGTATTCTTGGTACGTCGCCCGACGCGATCGACATCGCCGAAGATCGTCGGCGCTTTGAAGCGATCGTGCGTGAACTGGGCATTGCGCAGCCCGCAAACGGCACGGCCACCAGCGTCGATGAAGCGGTGGAGATCGCCGACCGCATCGGGTACCCCGTGCTCGTGCGCCCGTCCTACGTGCTTGGTGGACGCGCCATGGAGATCGTGCACGACGCCGCGTCCTTGCGTGGATATTTCGAGCGCGCTGCACGCGTGAGCGAAGACCGCCCAGTGCTCGTGGACAAGTTCCTCGAAGATGCGTTCGAGGCCGATGTCGATGCACTGTCCGATGGCACGAACGTGGTTATCGGTTCAGTCATGGAACACATCGAGAGCGCGGGGATTCATTCCGGCGACTCGGCGTGTGTGCTGCCGCCATACCTGATTCCGCAAGACGCGGCTGATCAGATGCGCGCGCACACGGTCGCCTTCGCCAAGAAGTTGGGCGTCGTTGGCCTGATCAACGTGCAGTACGCGTACAAGGACGGCGTCGTGTACGTGATTGAGGTCAATCCGCGTGCGTCGCGCACCGTGCCCTTCGTGTCGAAGGCCATTGGCGTGTCCCTCGCCTCCGTCGCGGCCCGCCTGATGTTGGGCGAGACGTTGGCAGAGATCGGCTTCACAGCGGAAATCGTGCCCCCCTTCTTCAGCGTGAAGGAAGCCGTCTTCCCGTTCAACAAGTTCCGCGAGTTCGATCCGGTGCTGGGCCCCGAGATGCGCTCCACCGGCGAAGTCATGGGGATCGATGCAGACTTCGGTACGGCATTCATGAAGTCGCAGCTGGCCGCCGACAACGCGCTCCCGCGCTCGGGTGCGGTGTTCATCACGGTGAACGACTCAGACAAGCCCAGCGCCGCGACCTTGGCCGCGCGCTTCCACGAGCTGGGCTTCACGCTCTACTCGACCAGCGGTACTGCCGCGTATCTGCGCGAGCGCAACATCCCGGTGCAGTCGGTGCTCAAGGTCAGCGAAGGCCGCCCACACGGCGTCGACATGATTTTGAACGGCGAGATTCAGCTGCTCGTCAACACCCCGCTCGGCAAGCACGCGCAGGTCGACGACGAGCGCTTGCGACAGGCTGCGATCAGCAACCGCGTGCCCTACACGACCACCCTCTCGGCAGCCAGCGCCGCTGCCGAAGCCATTGCCGCGCGTCAGTCGCGCGAACCCGGGGTGCGCTCGTTGCAGGAGTGGCACGTGATTCTGGCCGCGTCCCTCGCCGCGAACGCCGCCACCGTCGGTGCCGCGTGAACGTCCCAGGCATGATCGCGTCAGCAGGGCAG
>JBBARJ010000049.1:0-14890 GCA_040399825.1 Gemmatimonas sp. | reverse complement strand
CCTTCCTGCTGCAGACCATTCGCATTGCGATTCCGTATCTCCTGGCGGCGGCCGGCGGCGTGATGTCGGAGCGCGTGGGCATCATCGCACTCGGACTCGAAGGCATGATGCTGGCTGGCGCGTTCGGCGCCGCGCTGGGCAGCTACTACGGCGGCAGTCCATGGATTGGACTGGCCGGTGCGCTGGTGGCCGGCGCGCTGGTGACGGCCGTGCTGGCGGTCGCGACGCTGCGCTATAAGGCCAATCAGGTGGTGGTCGGCGTGGCGATCAATCTGCTCGTGGTCGCCGTCACACGGTTCTACCTGCGGCGGATCTTCGACAGCGCGAGCAACTCGCCGCGCGTGCCCGGCTTCGGGGGTGAAGGCACCAGTACCATGTTCGCCAGTTTCGTGAACCCCGTCGTGTGGATGGGACTGGCGGCGCTCCCCGTGCTGGCATGGGTACTCTATCGCACGCCATTCGGATTGCGGGCGCGCGCCGTGGGCGAGAAGCCGGAAGCGGCCGCATCGTTGGGCGTGGCCGTCACGCGCTTACGCCTGCAGGGATTGCTCATCGCCGGCTCGCTGGCGAGTCTTGGCGGTGCCTACCTCGCGCTCGACCAGCACCAGTTCTCCGATAGCATGACGGCCGGGCGGGGCTTCATCGCGCTGGCGGCGGTGATCTTCGGACGATGGGAGCCGGTGCGCGTGGCGGTGGCGTGTCTCCTGTTCGCCGGAGCCGAAACGCTGCAGATTCAGCTGCAGGGTTCGCAGGTGATTCCCAGTCAGTTTGTGGAAATGATTCCCTACGTGCTGACGATTATCGCGTTGGCGGGCGTCGTCGGACGGAGTGTCGCACCCGCGGCGCTCGGCAAAACGGAGTGATCCTCCACGTGACGATCCCTGTGTCACGGCATCGGCACCCTGCGTTTGCAGCGCCGCTTCTCCCCATGATGGTACGCGAGTGACCGCACCGACCCCACAGGCCGACGAGCATCCGATCGACGGCGGAAAATCCGCGTTCGGCAGGCTCTCGGTGCTGATGGTCACCGGTTTCATCGACATGCTCGGCATGCTGATGATTCTGCCGCTACTACCGTTCTACGCGAAGGATCTCGGCGCCGGCGGCTTCGTCGTCGGACTGTTGGTCAGTTCGTTCAGCGTGGCGCAGCTGCTCAGCGCGCCGATGTGGGGTCGGTTCAGCGACAAGCATGGCCGTCGTCCGGCGCTGATCGTGGGGCTGGCCTCGAGTGCGGTCGCCTATGTGGTGTTTGCCTACGCCGATTCGCTGTGGCTGCTGCTGGTGTCGCGTATCGTGCAGGGCGCCGGCGGCGGCACGGTGAGTGTGATTCAGGCATACGTCGCCGATGCCACGCGTCCGGAAGATCGCGCCAAGAGCCTTGGTTGGCTGTCGGCCGCCACGAATGCCGGCGTCGCGCTGGGCCCGGTGCTCGGCAGCTGGGTGCAGCACTGGGGACCGCATACCCCGGGGTTGATGGCGGCGGGATTATGCCTCATCAACATCGTCTTCGCGTCGAAGTATCTCACCGAAGTCCGGAAGCCGGTGGCCGATAATGCCGACGGATCGAAGCCGGTGCGGAAAGGATCGCGTGAAGCCGTATTCCGCGTGTTGAGCCATCCCAGCGAGCCCGCGTCGCGCCTGGTGCTGATCTACGCGATCGCTATCGGTGCCTTTCAAGGGACCACGGCCATTCTCGCCCTGTATCTCTCGTCGCGGTTCGGCGTCACAGCCGATACGATCGGCTACTTCTTCATGTACATCGGCGTGCTGAGCGTCGTGGTGCGCGCCCTCTTCCTGGGCAAGATCGTCGACCATTTCGGCGAGGCGCGGCTGAGCCGATACGGTGTGGTGTTTCTCGCCGTCGGACTGATCGGGATCTCGTTCGCACGTGATTATGTCACGCTGGCAATGGCGGTCGGACTGTTGCCACTCGGGACGGCGTTCACGTTCCCGTGCGTTACCGCGATGCTGTCGCGTGTGGTCTCGGGATCGGAGCGCGGATTGTACATGGGCGTGCAGCAAACGTACGGCGGCATCACGCGCGTCGGCTTTCCGATTCTGCTGGGGTTTGCCTTCGACACGTTCGGTAGGCAAAGTCCGTTCTGGATCAGCGCGACGCTGGTGATGGCGACGCTGTTGTTGGGGCGGGATATGGAGTTGTATGCCCCTCGGGTAGCGAAGACGTCTCAGTAGGGTGGGCGGCGACCGCGCCTCGAGCGCACCGCCCGCCGCTGTCGATGCTCGAGTGGAACGACCATCGAACCCAACCGCACGTCCTCCGTGCCCGATCGTGCCACGTCGCGGTACCTTTTCCCGTCGCATTTTGCGTCGTATTCGCGTCGACGCCTTCTCCGCCCTCCGGTGCCTTTCGTCATGCGCGCACACCGCACTGCTCCACTCGCCCTCCCGCGGCTCGTTGCCGTGCTCCTGGTTCCCGTGCTCCTCGCTGGCACAGTGTCCAGCGCAGGCGCGCAGTCTCCGCGCCCCATCCGCAGCGCCGACATCTATCGCCTGCGTGACGTCGGCGCTGGTCGCATCTCCCCCGACGGCGCGTGGATTGCCTACACCGTCACCACCGTCGACTCGGCCAAGGACAAGAGCGACAGTGACGTGTGGATGGTGAACTACGAGGGCACGCGCACCATCCGGATGACGAGTTCTCCGGAGGGCGAGAGCAACCCGCGGTGGAGCCCCGACAACCGCTATCTCAGCTTCGTGTCGGGACGCTACGAGTCGAAGGGCGGACAGGTGTGGCTGCTCGATCGGGCTGGCGGTGACGCGGTACGATTGACTGACCTGAAGGGCGGAATCGGCGAGTACGAATGGTCGCCCGACGGCACGCGGTTGGCGGTGGTGTCGCACGACCTCGACCCCGAAGAGTCAAAGCCCGATTCGCTGAAGACGAAAAACCCGAAGCCGATCGTGCTCGACCGGTACGCCTTCAAGCGTGACAACACCGGGTATCTCGATCGCCTGCGCGATCATGTGTACATCGTGGATGTGACCACCAAGAAGGCGGTGCAGATCACGACCGGCGACTTCGACGATCAATCGGTGCGCTGGTCGCCCGATGGCACGCGCTTGGCGTTCGTGAGCGAGCGCAGTGGTACCGATCCCGATCGCACCAACAACGCCGACCTCTACGTGGTCGATGCCACACCGGGCGCCACGCCGGTGAAGCTCACCACGTGGAGTGGCCCCGACGCCAATCCCGTGTGGAGCCCCGATGGGCAGTTCATCGCGTATCTGCAGGGGAGCGAGCCGCAGCTGTCGGCGTACACGCAGAACACGATCGCGGTGGTGCCAAGCGCAGGCGGCGCGGCGCGACTGGTGGCGACGACGCTGGATCGCGACGTAAGCAGCTTGTCGTGGAGTGCCGACGGGAAGACGTTGCGCTTCCTGCTGGGCGATGACCGCGCGGTACATCTGGCGTCCGTGCCGGCGGCGGGCGGTACGGTCACGCGCCTGCTCGATGGTCGGCGCGCCGTGTCGTCGTACGATGCGTCGACCACCGGGCGCATGGTGCTGAACACCGCCACCGCCACGCGCTCGGGCGAAGTGTACGCCTTCGAGAATGGCGCGCTACGCGCGCTCACGCATGTGAACGATTCCATCTTCACGGCGCTGTCGCTGGGCACCACCGACGACGTGCAGTTCAAGAACAAGGACGGACTCACGGTGGGTGCGCTGCTGGTGAAGCCGGCCGGCTTCGATGCGAGCAAGAAGTATCCGCTGATGCTGCGCATTCACGGTGGCCCGAACGGTCAGGACCAGCACGCGTTCTCGTTCGAGCGCGAACTGTTTGCCGCGAACGGCTACCTCGTGCTGGCAGTGAACTATCGCGGGAGCTCGGGACGCGGACAGGCGTGGAAGAAGGCCATCTTCGCCGACTGGGGCAACAAGGAAGTGCAGGATCTGATGGCCGGTGTGGACCACGTGATCGCGACGGGCGTGGTGGATACCACGCGCATGGGGATCGGCGGCTGGAGCTACGGCGGCATTCTCACCGACTACACCATCGCCACCACCTCGCGCTTCAAGGCCGCCACCAGCGGCGCCGGCAGCGCGCTGCAAACCACCATGTACGGCAGCGACCAGTACATCTACCAGTACGAGAACGAACTCGGCGCGCCGTGGAAGAATCCGAAGCTGTGGGAGAAGCTGTCGTATCCCTTCTGGCACGCCGACCGCATCAGCACGCCCACCATGTTCCTAGGCGGCGAGAAGGACTTCAACGTCCCCATCGCCGGCGGCGAGCAGATGTATCAGGCGCTCAAGTCACTCGGCGTGCCGACGCAGATGATCGTGTATCCGGGGCAGTTTCATGGGATTTCGCGACCGAGCTTCGTGAAGGACCGGTATGACCGGTATGTGGGGTGGTATGCGAAGTACCTGATGGGAGTGACGCAGTAGGGGCGTCAGTCGAGTTGCCCAACGCCAGGAGCCAATTGCTCCTGGCGTTCCGGTTTTTGTCGTCGCAGTTTCGGACAAATGCAAAATCCCCCTATTCGAGTGATTGCCGCCGTCGTCCGATCTGGCGACCGTTTTCTGATATGCCAACGCCCGTCTCATAAGCGACACGGCGGCCTCTGGGAGTTTCCCGGCGGCAAGTGCGAAGCCGGTGAGACCGACGCGCAGGCGATCACGCGAGAGCTGGCTGAGGAACTCGGCGTCGAGGTGACGGCGGTTGGAGGCGCACTCTTCTCGGCCTCCGATCCCGACTCGCCATTCGTCATTGCATTTCTCCCCGTCGATATCAGGGGCGAGCCAGTGTGTCTCGAGCACGCAGCACTCGCTTGGGCATCTCGACACGAAATGCCCACATACGAACTCGCCCCGAGCGATGCGCGCTTCGTGAACTTTCTCGGACACGATGAATGAGCTTACCTATTGGCCTGTACGATCAGCTCGTGACTGAAGAGCTGGCCGCGCGACTGAACACGATGGGCGATGCAGCACAAACGGACGAACTCGCCAGCGGAGAAGCGGCCGGCCCACTGCTCGACCTCTTGTCGAACACGATGTCGCGACTGCTGGAGTCGTTCGAAACCGACCCGCGAGATTCGCTGCTCAAGCAGTTAGAGCTGGTGAACGGTGTCCTGTTGCACCTTCGCCAGCAGACGAGCGGATAGGGGCGCGACGCCATCGCGCTTCCACAGACACCAGCTCGCCGGCTGCGCGCGATACGCGTTGGCGGCGAGGAAGCGCGCCTCCCCGAGACCGGTCTTGCCGCTCCGTGGCTGTTCACGGCAGCAAAAGCTTCCCCATCGCTGTACCACGAAATTCAGCGTGAGGCGACCGACTGCGACCAGATCGACATTCTGGTCAGCTTCATCACCGTGTCTGGGGTGCGAAAGCTGATGGAGGTGCTGCAGCGTGCGACGGCGCCAGATGCAAGCGGTGTGGGTCGGACGCGCATACGCGTATTGACAACGACCTACACCGGAGCAACGGAACAGGTCGCGTTGGACATGCTCGCTCGGCTCACTGGATGTGAAGTGAAGGTCTCGCTGGACGGGCGACGTACGCGCTTGCACGCCAAGGCCTGGATCTTCCAACGCGCCACCGGCTTTGGTTCGGCCTACATCGGGAGCGCCAATCTTTCGGGCGCAGCGCTGCTGGGGGGCTTGGAGTGGACCGTCAAGCTCACGGAACACACCCAGCGTGTCATTTTCGAACGTGCGAAGGCGCATTTCGAGACACTCTGGGAAGACAATGAGTTCTCGAGATATGATCCGGATGATGCCGATTGCCATCGAACGCTGGCGCGCGCCCTCTCGAAGGAAACGGGGCGTTTCGACACGAGCACGCCCGTGTTGTTCGACATCACGGCAAAGCAGTACCAAACGGACATTCTCGAACAGCTTGCATTTGAACGGGCGCACGGGAGAACCCGAAACCTGCTCGTTGCGGCGACCGGCACCGGAAAGACCGTTATGGCGGCACTCGACTACAAAGAGCAAGTGCGCGCAGCGGGCTCGCGGCCGCGACTGCTCTTTGTGGCACACAGGGAAGAGCTGCTGTCGCAAGCGCTCACCACATACCGTGCGGTACTCCGCGACTACAGCTTTGGGGCAACGCTGGTTGGCGGGCAACAGCCGGATTCCGTCGACCACCTGTTCGCCAGCATTCAAAGCCTGACATCGCAGCGAATCGTTGAACGAAAGGGCGCCACGCATTGGCATACCGTCGTCATCGACGAATGCCATCGCATCGCCGCGCCACAGTTTGACGCCCTCGCGCGCAGCGTGCAGCCCAAGCTCCTGCTTGGCCTGACGGCTACGCCAGAGCGAACCGATGGCGTACCGATCGCGACGTATTTCGATTCTCGACCCGATGGGGCACCCGCTGCCGAGCTTCGACTGTGGCAAGCGCTGGATCTCCAGTTGTTGGCGCCGTTCGAATATTTCGGATGCAACGACGAGACTGACTTCTCTGATGTGCAGTGGAACGGCGCCGGGGAGACAGCGGTGTTGGACAGGCTCCTCACGGGCAATCACGTGCGCGCTCGCATGGTGATCCACGAGTGGAATCGCCTGTCCGGAGATGCGAGAGCCACAAAGGCTATCGTCTTCTGCGTCTCAGTGAATCACGCGCGGTTCATGACGGAGCAGTTCGAGAAGGCGGGGCTGCCGGTCGTGTGTCTCACCGGCGACTCGTCAGACGTAGAACGGAGGGAGGCACCGCAACGCCTCGCGCGCGGTGAAATCTGCGCGATCGTGACCGTCGACTTGTACAACGAAGGCGTCGACATCCCAAGCGCCGACACCCTGCTCTTTCTTCGCCCGACGCAGAGCGCCTTGGTGTTCCAGCAGCAGCTGGGACGCGGGCTTCGCCTCCACGACGGGAAGAGTAGCTGCCTCGTCCTCGACTTCGTCGGACGCCATCGGTCGGACTTCCGATTCGACAAGCTGATATCGTCGGTAACGGGCCTGAGCCGACGCGAAGTACTGAAGGGACTCGAGGAGGGGTTCTCGACCTTGCCCAGTGGATGCCACATCCACCTCGAGGCACAGGCGCGTGATCGCGTGCTCGCGAATCTCCGATCAGCGGCACAACAGACGTGGGGACGGCTGCGCAACGAGCTGCAGAGCTATGCCGCGATAACGGGGCGCGTCTCAGTGCGACTCGCCGATTTTCTGCACGATCAGGACATCGAGTTATCCGAGATCTATCGCGACGCGACGCCTGGCGGCTGGACGTCGCTACGCCGAGCCGCTGGCTTGCTTCCGCGCGACGAGGCGACCGAGCCTGAGGCTCTCACGTCGCGTTCGCTTCGCCATTTGCTGCACGTCGACGATCCCGCTCAGATCAGCGTCATTCGGAGAGTCGCGGAGGCTGGAGGGACGTACTCGCCGAGAAGCACGACGGAGCGGTTACGGGCACAAATGCTCACGTATCAAGTCGAGCACGCAGGCAATCATTCGTTCGACGCGTTGTCGGCAAAGCTCGAGCTCCAACCGCACGTGCGAGCGGAGTTGAGCGAGCTGGCCGATGTCCTCGAGTCGAGAAGCCGCGTCACCGCACGCGCCATCCCCGGATTCGACGATGTCCCACTAGTGCTACACGCGCGATACGAGCGTCGCGAGATTCTCACCGCCATCGGCCTGCACACGGCCACGGCCCGTCCGGCCTCCCGCGAAGGCGTGCTGCGTCTGCAGGAGAAAAGAGTCGAGGTGATGTTCGTGACGCTCGATAAGTCCGACGGATTTCGCGATCAGGTCGCGTATCACGACTACGCCGTCAGCCCGACGCGCTTTCATTGGGAAACGCAGAACTCGGCAGGTCCGAACACGGCGGCAGGTCGCCGCTACATCGAAAGCGCCACGAACGGCTGGACGTTCCAACTTTTCGTGCGAGAGACGCCCAAGCACGCCTTTGTCGCCTGTGGCGGCGTGCGCGTAGCGAAGCCCACCGACGTGTCGGGCGAGCGTCCCATGTCGATTTTCTGGACGCTCGATGTGCCGCTGCCCCTCGCGGTGTTCGGCGCGTTCAGCGTGCTCAAGCAGGGCCGCTAGGGCCGCCCCCGCGCCCCGCGCACCCACGCCGTCACCACCGTCAATCCCCCCACGACCCCGAGCCCGACCAGCACCCCCGCCGTCCCCTTCAACGCCACGCCGCGAACCGCGAACAAGAACGCCGCCACACTCGCCGCGCCCAGCAGCCAGCCGGCGCGCTCGAGGCGCGTCCAGCCGCCCATCACCGGCCGGGTGCCGTCCGCGATCAGCACCGCGCGCCACCGCGGCCAATCCCACGCAAGCAGCCACAGGTTCGCCAGCAGCATCGCCACCGTGATCATCGGCGTCCCTTTGAACTCGATCGCGATCGTGATCACCACGACGTTCACGAGAATTGGCAGGAACAGCACCGCACCGTAGAACGCGGTGGCGGGAATCAGCAGCAGCACACCGGCCAGCACCTGTGAAAGGCCGAGAAAGCGCCAATAGCCGCCGGTCTGGTACATCGCTTCGAAGAACGCGCCCACCGACGTATCCACGCCCAGCGACGTGAACCGCTCGCCCATCAGCTTCACACTGCCGGTCGGGATGAACGCGACGGCCAGCAAGATGCGGCACATCAGCGTGAGGCGCGCGGCGGCGGGGTGCTGCATCACGCGGGCGTTCAGCGCGTCGAGCGGGCGCAGAGATTGTTCAGAGGGCATGCCACAAACTACGGGATGAGGGCACGCAGGATTCGCGAGGCTATTCGCCCACCTTCACTATCGAATCACCTGAATCCCTACGCCGACATCAAGGCGTCCCCAGGCACGATCGGCGGTCACCACACTCGCACCTAACTGCACCGCGGTCGCGAGGCACGTTGCGTCGCCTAACGAGAGGCCGGCCCATCGCGTCTGCGCATGGAGTTCGCCGGCGAGCAGAGCGGTTTCGGTGTCCGCGCTCACGACGATGAGCTGCAAGTCATCGATGAACGCGCGACAGCCGGCCACACTCATGCCGCGTTGCCGCAGCTTGCTCACCACTTCGGTGAGATTGGCGACCGTGATTCCCACATGTGCACGCGAGAGTGCCAGCATTACCTGGTCGGCACCGTCCTCGTTGAACGCGACCGCCAGTAGCGCTGACGCATCCAGCAGATGCGCGACCTTCACGACGGTCGGCGCAACTTCTGCAACACTGACGGCAGGTCGACGCGCACCGGCGGCCCGTCCTCGGCCATCGCCGACTCCCAATAGCCCGCTCGATCTGACAGGAATTCGTCGACCTCGGTCCCACTGGACTCCGGCGCACGGACAGCCGCGAGACGCTCACGCACGCGGCGCACCGCCGCTCGACGCGATCGAAGCACCAGATCATCGCCATCGATGAGCAGCGTGATCTCGTCGCCGGCGCGTAGTCCGAGCGCCTCGCGCACGACCGCCGGAATGACGATCCGCCCGTTCGCTTCGACCTTCGCCGTATATCGACCGTGCGGCTTATCGTATTCCATGGCTTGAAGTTACAAGAACTACTGACAGTATACAACTTTTTGCCATTTTTGGCAGTGGTGCCATCGATCGGCGCTATCCCTATGCCCAATCGGCTCCCCTCACGCCCCGCCCCCGCACGCACTACCATCTCGGCATGCCGATTCCCCGCGAATCCCGCCTCCTTCGCCGAACGCTCACGATCGTCGTTGCCGCCATCGCCCTCGGCGCCTGCCATCGCGCGCCGTCCACCGGCCGAACACCCGCCACACCCGCCGCTGCCCGCGCGCTGTTGCTCAACCCCGCCCACGCCGAGTTCACGCGCCCGGCCCCGCCCGTCTCCCGGCTCCGCTTCGAAACCAGCAAAGGCGCCTTCGTGCTCGAACTGCATCGTGACTGGGGACCGCTCGGCGCCGACCGTCTCTACAACCTCGCCCGGCTCGGCTACTTCACCGACACGCGATTTCATCGCGTCCGCGCCGCCTACATCGCCCAGTGGGGACTGCACGGCGATTCGGCAGTGAACGCAGCCTGGAAGGGACGCTACCTGCGCGACGACCCACCGCGCTCGCGCAATACGCGCGGCACGTTTGCGTTCTCGTACGAAGGCCCCGGGCGCGAGCACACGCGCAACACGCAGATCTATGTGAACCTCGCCGACAACCCGAAGAACGACGCCGAGCCGTTCACGGTGCTCGGCACGGTCGTGGAGGGCATGGCGGTGCTCGATAGCCTCTACAGTGGCTACGGGGAGGATTCCGGCAGCGGCGTGCGACAGGGCAAGCAGGGTCCCCTCGAGCGCGGCGGCAATGCCTTCATGGATCGCGAATTTCCCAAGCTCGATCGTATTTTCCGGGTCGTCATCTCCACTCCGTAGTTCTCCATGCAATGCCAATGACCACTGCCTCACATCTCGTCACGGTCTGGAATCCGGCCTACGCCACCGATCCGCTCGAGGCGCACCTGCGTGTCCTCCTCGACTGGGACGCCCGCGCGGGCGCAGCGGCCGACGACGACGTCTACGTCTGGTGGGGCAAGGTGAAATCGGGACAGCGTCAGCAACCGATGCCGCACCTCACTGACGTTCTCGCCCTCGAGGGCGCCGCCGGCGACGACGCCGAAGTGCATCTGTATCTCACCGACTTCCGCTCGCTGTACGTGGCGGATGTGCACATGGTCACCACGGCCGATCCGCGCCTCGACGACAACGAGCATGTGCCGGCGTACTACGCGAAGCACCAGCTCACCTGCGATTGCTGGTTCCTGCTGCGCGACATCCGTGCGCTGGTGCGCGACGACCTCGAAGGCGTGACGGCGGAGCTCGCGCAGCTGCGCAACGCGCGCTACCACGATCGCCCGGTGTCGATTTACGGGGGCATGGTGGACCTGCCGCTGCTGGTCTCCCGCCCCGATGGACGTCGCTTCTTCGACGACGCCGAACGCGCCCTGCTGGCCAACGGACAGCGCTGGGCGCGCTTCGACGCCGAGCAGGGCGGCGTGGGGGCCTGGGCGGCCACGCTACGCGACGACCACTTGGGCGATCGGGCCTGGGCCGCCCTCGACGTAAGCGCGCGACAGTTTCTCGCCACCGGCGAGCGCATGCTGCGCGAACACCGTCGCGACCGCGGCGCCGATTTGTCGCCGGTGCTGGTGAGCTACGGCAAGGCCATCGAGGTGCAGGTGAACGAGCTGCTGCGCCGCGCCATGCGGAACGCCCCGGCCGCCGCGCAACGGGTCAAGATCGGCGACCGCACCCACATCCTGAGCGAGGCGCTGCCCCTCACCCTCGGCCAGCTCGGCTACATCCTGGGCGGAGAGCCGGCCCTCGGTGAGCACCTGCGAGCCACCCTCACCGACGGCGGCTGGTTCACCAACGAGTTCGCGGCCGTCATCGACCAGTTCGCCGAAGCGCGGAATCCAGCGGCGCACGGCGAGGCGGTGGATCGTGCCACGGTCGTCGCATGGCGCAATCGCCTGCTTGGCGTCGGCTCCGACTGCGTGATCGGGCGGCTGGCCCTCGTCGCCCCAAAGTAGGCCGGCGACCACCTCCCCCGGTCACCCCGGCCACTGCGCGTCGGCCAATTACTTGATATTTGAAGTAATTGACCGTAGCGTCGAGGCGTATCCTCTTCCGGAGTGAATGCGGTGAACGTCGTCGTCGTTGGTGGTGGTCCCGGCGGGCTCTATGCCGCGCTGCTCATGAAGCGGCGCGACCCGCGCGCACAGATCACCGTGGTCGAACGGCATCGCCCGGACGACACGTTCGGCTGGGGCGTCGTGCTCTCCGACCAAACGGTCGCGAATCTGCGCGCCGCCGACCCCGAGAGCGCCGACGAGATCGCGGCCGCCATGCACCGGTGGGACGACATCGCGATTCACTTCGCCGAGCGCACCATGCGCTCGGGGGGACACGGATTCAGCGGCATCGGCCGCAAAAAGTTGCTCGCCATTCTGCAGCAGCGCTGCCGTGCGCTGGGCGTGACGCTGCGCTTCGAGACCGAACTGCCTCCCGAAGCGCTCGAGGCGGTCATCGCCGACGAGCAGGTCGACCTCGTGATCGTGGCCGACGGCATCAACAGCCGCCTGCGCGAGCGCTTCGCCAGCACCTACCGCCCGGACATCGACCTGCGTCGCTGCCGATACATCTGGCTCGGCACGCCCAAGCGCTTCGATGCTTTCACGTTTGCGTTCAAGGAAACACCGATCGGCTGGTTCCAGGCGCACGCATATCAGTTCGACGGCGACACCAGCACGTTCATCGTGGAAACGCCGCAGGAAGTGTGGGAGCAGGCCGGCATTGCCGACATGTCCGACGGCGAATCGATCGCGTTCTGCGAGAAGCTGTTTGCCGACGTCCTCGACGGCGAGCCGCTGATGAGCAATGCGGCACACCTGCGCGGATCGGCCCAGTGGATCCGCTTCCCGCGCGTGACCTGCGCGGAATGGGTGCACTGGCTCGATACGGCGCACGGCCGCGTCCCGCTCGTGCTGCTGGGCGACTCGGCGCACACCGCTCACTTCAGCATCGGCTCCGGCAGCAAGCTCGCCCTCGAAGACGCCATCGCGCTCGACCTGCAGCTCGCCGCAAATCCGGACGACATCGGCGCGGCGCTGAGTCGCTATCAGGCCGAGCGGAGTGTGGAAGTGCTCAAGCTGCAGAACGCGGCGCGCAATTCCACGGAATGGTTCGAGCACGTGGATCGCTATGCCACGCTGGCGCCGGAGCAGTTCGCCTATTCGTTGCTCACACGCTCGCAGCGCATCTCGCACGAGAATCTGCGCGTACGCGACGCGGCGTATGTCGGCGCGTTCGAACGCTGGTTTGCGCAGCAGTCTGGGCTGACCGTCGCGCCCGATGCCACGGCACCGCCGGCCATCTTTACGCCATTTACGGTGCGCGGTGTCACGCTGCCGAACCGGATCGTGGTGAGCCCCATGGCGCAATACTCGGCCACCAACGACGGCATGCCTACCGACTGGCATCTCGTGCACCTTGGTGCTCGCGCCACCGGTGGCGCCGGACTCGTGATGACGGAGATGACGTGCGTGGCGCCCGATGCGCGCATCACACCGGTGTGTCCGGGTATGTGGGATGACGATCAGCGCGACATGTGGGCGCGCATCGTGCGCTTCGTGCACGAGCACACGCCAGCCAAGATCGGACTGCAGCTCGGTCACGCCGGTGCGAAGGGCGCGACCAAGACGATGTGGGACGGCATCGATCAGCCGCTCGAGAGCGGCGCATGGCCGCTGATCGCCGCCTCGGACACGCAGTACCTCGACGGCATTTCGCAGACGGCGCGCGAGATGACGCGCGACGACATGCGGCGCGTGACCGAGGAGTTCGTGCAGGCGACGCACCGCGCCGTGGCCGCCGGATTCGACTGGCTGGAGTTGCACTGCGCGCACGGCTATCTGCTGTCGAGCTTCCTGTCGCCACTCACGAACCGCCGCACCGACGAATACGGCGGCGATCTCGCCGGGCGCGCCAAGTTTCCGCTGGAAGTGTTCGCCGCCGTCCGTGCGGTGTGGCCAGCCGACTTGCCGATCTCGGTGCGTATCTCGGCACACGACTGGGCGACCGGCGGCAACACCGACGATCACGCGGTGGCGATCGCCGGACTGTTCCGAGATGCCGGCGCCGATATGATCGACGTGTCGGCCGGTCAGGTCGTGAAGCGCGAGCGTCCAGTGTACGGCCGCATGTGGCAAACCCCGTTCGCCGATCGCGTGCGTCAGGAAGCGGGCATCGCCACCATCGCCGTCGGTGCGATCACCGATGCCGATCAGGCGAATGGCATCATCGCATCAGGCCGCGCCGACCTCGTGGCGATCGGCCGTCCGCACCTGGCCAATCCGGCCTGGACCCTCATGGAAGCGGCGAAGTTCGGCTACGCCGGCGCCACGTGGCCGGTGCAGTATCTCGCCGGCAAGTCGCAGCTCGATCGCCTCATCGAACGTGAGCGCACCATGCGCGCCGCGGCCGAGGGCGCGCCGCCCACGGGAGAGCTCACATGACCACCCACGCGAGTGAAGGTCCGCTGTTTGGTCGCCATGCCCTGGTGACCGGCGCCAACCGCGGCATCGGGGCGGCGATCGCACGCGCGCTCTCGGCCGCCGGCGCGCGGGTATCGCTGCTGGTGCGCGACGCCGCACGCGCCGAAGCGGTGGCCGCGTCGTTGCCCGGGCCGTACACCGTGGTCGTCGCCGACGTGACTGATCGCGAGGCGTTGATCGGTGCCTGCGCGGCGGCGGCCGACGCGCTGGGCCCGATCGACATTCTCGTGAACAACGCCGGCACCGCCGAATCCGCGCCGTTCCTGAAAAGCGATACCGCACTGTTCGAGCGGATGATCGCGATGCACCTGATGGCGCCCGTGTACGCGTCGCAAGCAGTGTTGCCGTCCATGCTCGAACGCGGCGAAGGGCACATCGTGAATGTGGCGAGTGTGGCGGGCCTCATGGGTGCGCCGTACGTCACCGCGTACACCTCGGCCAAGCATGCGATGATCGGACTCACGCGCGCGCTCGCCCTCGAAGTGGGGCCGCGCGGCGTGGCGGTGAATGCGGTGTGTCCGGCGTACACCGATACCGATCTGGTCACTGGTGCCGTTGAGCGGATCGTGCAGCGCACCGGTCGCTCGGCCGGCGACGCGTTGCACTCGATTCTCTCCGACGCCGGCCAGAAGCGCATCGTGACCTCGGAAGAAGTGGCCGACGCCGTGCTGGCGCTGTGCACCGCCCCGATGGGCGCGACCGTGGGCCAAGCCATCGTGATCGATGGAAGCGCGCCCGATGGAAGCGCGCCGGTGCACGCTGCGTGAGCACGACGGATCACGAGTCGTTGCGTCTCTGGCTGCGGCTGTTCACCACGACGACGCTCGTGGAACGGCAGCTGGACAGCGCGCGCAAGCGCGAGTTCGGCTCCACGCTGCCGCGCTTCGACTTGCTGGCGCAGCTTGA
>JBBARJ010000048.1:2043-15119 GCA_040399825.1 Gemmatimonas sp. | reverse complement strand
GACGCGCCAGCAGCGACTGTACGAGCGTCGCGGCCACGAGCGCAATGCGGCGTCGATCGCCCGTGGCGAGCTTCGGGTTCCGCGCCGAGAAGAGCACATCCAGCCGGTCGACGAACGAGTCGAACAGCTGCGCACGCAGGCGTGTGGGGGCTGACCGGGTGTCGTCGCCGGGGCCTTCGACGGTGGCGAAGACGCGACGGAAGGCGGGATGCGTGTCGTGGAACTCCGCCAGCGGTTTCACGATGCGATCGATCAATCGATCGAGGGGCAAGCCGTGCGGATCGATCGGGAAGGCGCGCTCGTGAATCGCGCGCATTTCGTCGGCGTAGCGGAGCGCCAGCGCCGCCAGCACGGCATCGCGATTCGGGAAGAACTGGTACAGCGACCCCTTCGCCGTGCGCGCCTTGAGGGCGATCGCTTCGGCGGTCGCGGCGTGCAGCCCCTGTTCGGCGATCACGGCGGCCGCCGCATCGAGGAGCAGTGCTACGCGGGCTTGCCCCCGCGACTGACGGGGCCTCCGACGGTAGGCGTCCGGTGGCTCGACATCGGCGGGTGGCGGCGATACGGCGGCCTGAGCCGAGGTTGCCGGTGAGGATGCCGGTGAGGATGCCGGTGAGGTCTCGCGGGCGGCGGGACGGGACGCGCGTTTGGCGGGCATAGGCAACGATACCGCTCGGGCGGAACCTGAACAATGCGACGCTACCGGCAAGATCCCGCCGCGTTCGGTCAACGCGATCGACGGCGGATGGACCGACCGTTCCCCCGGTGCCGCGGTGGCGGCCCGTGTTACGCGCGGATCAACAGCGCGACGACGTCCATGACATTGGTGCCGGTGGGGCCAGGGCGCAGCAGGGCGTCGGCCACATCGAGCGGGAACCACGATCGGCCGGTGCTGAGGTCGTCTTCGGGGATCCGGCCGGCTCGTCGGGCCAGCGCAGGCACGGCGGCATCCACGATGGCACCCGCCGCGTCCGTGGGCCCGTCCCGGCCGTCGGTACCGGCCGCCATCACGGCGATTTTCCAGGCGTGCGCGTCGCCGTGGCCTGCCGCCTCCTCGAGCGCCAGCGCCGCCGACAGGGCGAGCACCTGCATGCGACCGCCGCGGAGTGGCTCATCGGACCACGCCACGTCCAGCGATTCGTCGTCACTCTGCGACATCGCCCGATCGGCGGTGTCCCGCAGATTCACCACGGGCTCGCCGCCACAGACCAACAGCGTGTCACCCTCTACGTTGGGCGCGGCCTGTACGGCGAGCCTCGCCAGTTGATCGCCCAGTGCCGCCGCGTCGCCTTCCAGCGGCGCCTGTTGCACCACGACCCGAGCGATGCCGAGGGCGCGCGCTTCGTCCGCCAACGCCTGCACGGCATCGGCGTTGCGCGCGACCAGCGTGTAGCCCACGCGAGAGAACGCGGGGTGATCACGCGGCGGTACGCGCGGCGGGTCGCCGGCCCCTTCGAGGCCCAGCACGGTGCCCATCACGCGCTCCACACGGGAGCGCATCTCGTGCGCGTCGAGCAATGCCAGAAAGGTGGCGTCGTCGAGGGGGTCGGGCGAGCAGGGGCCTGAGCCGATGACCGCCGGATCATCGCCGATCACGTCTGAAATGGCGAACACCGGTACGTGCTCGGCGCCATGCTGCACGAGACTGACGGCGAGGCGTCCCGCCCCCCAGCGCAGCACGCGACGACGGATCGCATTCATCTCGTGAATGGCGAGCCCGGACTCGAGCAGCGTTTCGGCGAGATTCGCCACGTGAGACTGAGCGCGATCCGCGTCACCGACGGCCTGCGACAACGTGGCGATGGGTGCCGCGCACAGCGAAGTGGTGCCGCCGGAGAGCAGGACGAGCACGATACTGCCGTCATCGAGACGGTGCGCGAGATCCTCGAGCGCGTCGGCGGCGTCGAGGGATGCCGGACCCGGCACGGGATGATCACCGACCATGAGCGGGATGCGCGGCGGCAGGTCGCTGCCGACCTCACCGGGCTTCGGCTCGTGGGCGGCGACAACCAGTCCCCCGTGCGCCGTGCGCTGCAGCTGTTCAAGGGCGTCGAGCGCGCCCGCCATCATGGCCGGCGCCGCCTTCCCGAGCGCGATCACATAGATCGGCGCATCCGCCGGCAGCGACGGGCGCGCCGCAAACCACGCGTGCACGGCGTCGCGTGTGCGGGGAAACGGCGCCGCGCCCTGCACCGCGGCACGATACAGTGCCGCGAGCAGGGCGCGGGGATGCTGCGTGGGATTCACGAGCCGACCGACGCGCGCCTCACGTATCCGTTGTTTAGTGCGAGCTGCCGGCGTGCACGATGGCGTTGCCGAGGTCGGTGTAGGCGTCCGCCGACATCTGATTGAACGGCGCCGCCACATAGGAGATCTTGCCCGTCGGATCGATCACGTACAGCGTACGCTTGTGGTAGCCGGCGCCCCCGTTCGCGGCGTAGGCCACGCCGACCTTGCGGTCGGTGTCCGCGGCGAAATGGAACGGAAACTTCGCGTCCTTGGCCCACGAAATGAGCGCCGTGTCGCTGTCGATGCTGACGCCCACGAGCGTGACCTTCTTCCCGCCCTGGAACGTCTGCGCGTACTTGTCGCGATACGACTCCATCTGCACGGTGCAACCGCTGGTGCGCGCCTTCGGGAAGAACGCGAGGACCACCGTTTCGCCCTTGTGCTCGGAGAGCTTGAACGGCTTCGCGACCACGCCGGCCGCCGTGACGACGGTCACCGTGAAGTCCGGCGCCATCTCGCCGACCTTGAGCGGCGTAAGGGCAGCGGCAGGCGCCGCCTGCGCACCCACGATGGACGGGGCGATAGCGGCAACAGCGAGTACCGCGACGAAGCGGGCGGCACGCGAGCGAATGGACATCGAAAACTCCGGGAGGAATGGACGGTGAGGCGGCGGGTGTCGCTGAATGGAGACGGGTCGCTGACCACGCGCGAGGACAACGCGCTGCTCTAAACTAACGTTTCCGGGCGATTTCGACCGGAAATCGGACGATTCGAGGTGGCACGATCCCTGCTAAGCGTATGCCGTGCACGCACGATCATGTAGGGAAGATCAGGGAGCCGTAGGTCGAAATGCGCAGGGCGTTGCAGGACGTGCTTCGTGGAGGGGCGCGCACACGCCGTCACCGGGATTCCGGTGGCGGCGTGTTCTGCGTGGGTGACTCCCTCATGTGGCTAGGCGATGACCGTAAGGGCGCCGGCGCGGACGCCTACCGACACCTCGCGCGACGTCGCCTGCTGTAACTCGCCATCGGTCTCGAACATCGGGGGCGAATCGAATCGCAGGAGAAAGTGGTGATCGCGATGGAACGCCACATGCGGCGACGAGAGATGGGTGCCACGCATCGCGCGCGCGAACAACGGCAGCCGCGCCCACGGCGCAACATCGTGAATCGTGACGCAATCGAGCGCGCCGTCATCGAGCCGCGCGTGTGGCGCAATGCGGAACGCCCCGCCGAAGCAGCCGCCGTTGGCGAAGACCATCATGAGCTGTCGACGCATGATCGCCGAGCCGCTCGCCATGCTCGCGCGGAAGCCGCGATAGCCGAACAACGCGCCGAGTGCCGTGCTGACGTACGCGGCGGTACCACGCAGCATCCCCGGCGTACGCATGCGTTCGAGTACGTCCACGTCGAAGCCGAAGCCCGCGGCATTCACGAACGGTACGTCGTTCACGAACCCGACGTCGATATGCCGCGTGGCGCCGGCGGCCACATGGGCCGCCATTCGCTGCACATGATGCACGGGCACCGCCAGCGACTTTGCGAGATCATTGCCGGTGCCGGCCGCAAAGATCGCGAGCGGGACCCGTGCGCCGCCGCGCCCTTCGCCGTCGAGCAGGCCTCGCACGGCATGGCTGATCGCCCCGTCTCCACCGACCACGGCGAGGGCGCGAGCGCCAGCGACACTGGCGTCCCGGGCGATGCGCGCCTCATCGCCGCGCGCGCGGGTCTCGTGCGCCTCCACGAGTAGTCCCGCCGCGGTCAGGGCCCCGTGCACCGCCTGCGCCACCCGCGTCGCCCGGCCTCGGCCGGCCGCCGGATTCACCAGCAGCACAATCGGTGCGGTCATCGCCGACCCGCCATGGACATGCGGACAATGCCGTGCGCCGTCAGCGTGGTGAGCTCGGCCAGCGGCGGAACGGCTATTATTGCCGTTCCGTGCGTTACGTCACGGAGAGATCGGGGCGCCGGAGGCAAATTGCCGTCGTTCCGAATCCGTCGTACCTCAAGGAGAGATCTCACGATGACGTCTATTCTACCGTTCCGCACCAGCCGCCGCACGCGAACGGCGTCGGGAATCGCGGCCGCCATCGCGGCCGTCGCGCTGTCTGCCTGCAACGACGGCACCAGCCCGTCGTCCGCCAACAAGGTTGGCCTCGGCTTCCAGCTGGCCCGTACGTCCACGGTCTCCCCCATGATGGCGTCCAGTGCGTCTGGCAGCGCACCGAGTGTGCTGGGCACGAAGCCCACGATCACGACCTCCGCCGCCGGTATGACGATCACGCGTGATGGCGACGTGCTGGTGGTCTCGAAGGCGCAGCTAGTGGTGCGCAACGTGCAGCTCAAGTCGGCCACGGCCGTCTGTTCGGACGACGATGACGACGAGACCACGGGAAAGTCGTCCAGGTCGTCGTCGTACTCGTCGTCCTATTCATCGTCCTCCTCGTCGTCGGGTCGTGACGATGACGACTATGATGATGATGATGACTGCGCGGAGATCCGCGTGGGGCCGTATCTGGTAGACGTTCCAGTGAATGGCGCCGACGCCGCGCGTGTGGCCGTTGCCGTGCCGGCTGGCACGTACTCCTCGATTCGCTTGTGGCTGTACAAGGTTTCGAGCGGCGATTCCGCCGACGTGGCGTTCCGTCAGACCAATCCGGATTTCCGAGACATCAGTGTCCGGCTGACCGGCACGTTCAACGGGACTCCGTTCACCTTCACGAACAATGTGAATGCCAAGCTCACCGTGCCCCTGACCGCGCCGCTGGTCATCGGCACCGGTGGTGACAATGTCACGGTCACGATCGATCTCAGTACGTGGTTTCTGCGCCCAAGTGGTGGCCTGTACTCGCCGGCCGCGGCGAATACGCCGGGGCAGGCGCGGACGCAGGTACAGAACAACATCCGGAATGCGTTCCGGGCATTCCGGGATGATGACAAAGACGGGCGAGAGGACTGATAACGGCGAAGTACGGGGTAGGGAGTAAGGGGTAAGGAAACGGGCTGCAGAGAGAAACTCTCCGCAGCCCGTCGTACTACCCCCTACTCCTTACCCCGTACTGCCGTTCACTTCCCGATGAGGCTCCGCAGTACGTACGGCAAAATCCCGCCGTTCTTGTAATACTGCATCTCTTCCGGCGTATCGATGCGGCAGCGTGCGCTAAACGACTTCACCGTCCCATCGTTGGCCGTGGCCTTCACCGTGAGCGTGGCCCGCGGTGTGAGCGTGTCGTCGAGTCCCATAATGTCGTACGTCTCGAAGCCCGTGAGCCCCAGCGACTGACGCGTTTCGCCGTTCACGAACTCGAGCGGCAGCACACCCATGCCCACCAAATTGCTACGGTGAATGCGCTCGAAGCTCTCGGCGATCACCGACCGCACGCCCAGCAGCATCGTGCCCTTGGCCGCCCAGTCGCGCGACGACCCGGTGCCGTACTCTTTGCCGGCAATGACGATCTGCGCGACGCCCGCTTCCTGACGCGCCATCGCGACATCGTACAACGCTTCGGGCTCGGCGCCCGGCGCGGTGGCCGTCCACCAGCCTTCCTTCCCGCCGGCGAGTTCGTTCTTGAGGCGGATGTTCGCGAACGTGCCGCGCATCATCACCTGATGATTGCCGCGACGCGCGCCGTACGAGTTGAAGTCCTTCTTCTCGACGCCGAGCGACAGCAGATACTTGCCGGCCGGGCTCGCACCGGCGATGGAACCGGCCGGTGAGATGTGGTCGGTCGTGATCGAGTCGCCGAACATGCCGAGCACGCGCGCGCTGTTGATCGGGATAATGCCCGGCGGCGTCATTGTCATGCCGTCGAAGTACGGCGGGTTCTGCACGTACGTCGAATCGGCCTGCCAGCCGTAGCGCGCACCAGTGCTGGCTTCGATCTCCTGCCAGTACTTGTCGCCCAGGAACGCGTTGGCGTACTGCGTGGTGAACTGCTCACGCTTCACGCTGGAGAGAATCGTGTCTTCCACTTCCTGGGCCGACGGCCAGATGTCGCGCAAGAACACCGGGCCGTTGGCGCCGACGCCGAGCGGTTCGGTGGCCATGTCGATGTCCATCCGGCCGGCCAGCGCGTACGCCACGACCAGCGGCGGGCTCGCGAGGTAGTTGAAGCGCGTCTGCGGATTCACGCGGCCTTCGAAGTTGCGGTTGCCCGAGAGCACCGCCGCCACGTTGAGCTTACCTGTGTCGATCGCTTCGCTGATCACCGTGGGGAGCGGACCCGAGTTGCCGATGCACGTGGTGCAGCCGTAGCCGACCACGTTGAAGCCGAGCGCGTTGAGCGAATCCATCACGCCGGCCTTGATGAAGTAATCGGTGGCCACCTTGGAGCCCGGTGCCAGCGACGTCTTCACCCACGGCTTGGTCGTGAGGCCGAGGGCGACGGCCTTCCGCGCCAGCAAGCCGGCCGCGAGCATCACGCTCGGGTTCGACGTGTTGGTGCAGCTCGTGATGGCGGCAATCACCACATGGCCGTCCTGCAGCGTAAAGGTCTGATCGCGGTACTCGACCGCGACGCCAACCGAATCCGCCGGGCCACCCTCGGCCACCATCGTCGCGGCCTCGTTCCCGACCGCCTTGCCGTTGGCCGCGCGCTGCGCGGCGAGCGCTTCGCGGTACATCGCCTTGCTCTGCGACAGCGGCACACGGTCCTGCGGACGCTTCGGGCCGGCCAGGCTCGGCACCACCGTGCTGAGATCGAGCTCCAACGTGTCGGTGAACACCGGATCGGGCGTGGCGTCGGTGCGGAAGAGGCCTTGGCGCTTCGTGTACGCTTCCACCAGCGCGACCTGCTCGTCGCTGCGTCCCGAGAGGCGCAGATACTTGAGCGTCTCGTCGTCCACCGGGAAGAAGCCCATCGTGGCGCCGTACTCGGGGGCCATATTGGCGATCGTGGCGCGGTCGGCCAGCGCGAGGCTGGAGAGACCGGTGCCGTAGAACTCCACGAACTTGCCCACGACTTTCTTCTTGCGGAGCATTTCGGTGCAGGTGAGCACCAAGTCGGTGGCCGTCGCGCCGGCCGGCAGCTTGCCGTGCAGCTTGAAGCCCACCACTTCCGGGATCAGCATGCTCACCGGCTGCCCCAGCATGGCCGCTTCGGCTTCGATACCGCCCACGCCCCAGCCCATCACGCCCAGGCCGTTGATCATCGTGGTGTGCGAGTCGGTGCCCACCAGCGAGTCGCAGTAGGCCAGCGTCTCGGCGCCGTCGGCGGCGGTGAATACCACCTGGCCGAGGTACTCGAGGTTGACCTGATGGCAGATGCCCGTGCCCGGCGGTACCACGCGGAAATTGTGGAGTGCCGTCTGGCCCCACTTGAGGAACTGATAGCGCTCGAGATTACGCTCGAACTCGAGTTCCGTATTGATGAGCAGCGAGGCGTCGGTGCCGTACTCATCGACCTGCACCGAGTGATCGATCACCAGGTCAACAGGCTGAAGCGGGTTGATCTTGGTCGGGTCGCCGCCGAGGGCGACCATGGCGTCGCGCATGGCGGCCAGGTCGACGACGCAGGGGACACCCGTGAAGTCCTGCAGCAGCACGCGGGCGGTGCGGAAGGCGATTTCCTTGTCGACGGCGGCCTTCACATTCCAGCGGGCCAGCGCCTCGACATCGGCGCGCTTCACGAAGGCGCCGTCTTCACCGCGGAGCAAATTCTCGAGCAGCACGCGCAGCGAGAACGGGAGGGTGGGGGCGGTACTCCCCGGCAGCGCATCGAGGGCGCCGAGGTGGAAGTACGCATACTGACGGTCGCCCACGACCAAGGTGGAGCGGCTGCCGAACGAATTGGGATGCGACATGGAAGGGTTGGTCCTGCGCGGGCCTTTCCCCAGGGGTCGACCACACGCGTTGCTGGACGGAGCCACTCATCGCGCCGTGATGCCGTCCTGCGGGTGGCAACCGGTTCCGACGAGGCTACCGGGAAATATCGAATGATGGGCGCGCGAAGGCGAGGGGAATCAGGCGCTGATCTCGAGCACCGCTTCCACCGGATCCCGCTTTGCGCTGACGGGCTGAACCGAGATGGCTTCCGTCGGACAGCAGTTGGCCACCGATCCGTCGGCCGGGGAAAATTCATGCACCCGCACCAGCGCATACGCCTTCCGTTGCGCGTCGAGCGCCATCAGCCCGGGGGCACGCGCCACGCACAGGGCGCAGCCGGTGCACTTGGCGCGATCGACCACGATCTCCATTCCGGTGCGAGGGAAGATCCCGCCCGGGGCCGCCAGCATGGTGTCCAGATGCACCAACGCCGCCTTCGTGGCGTCATACCCCATTTGCAGCAGCTCCTCCACGTGCGAAAAGCTGAACCACCCGATGTGCGACACCTTGGGACGCACCAGCAACAGTGGCGGACTGGTCCAGTGGTCGAGTGTGGCCTGCTGCTGCTCGTGCATCATCATGGTGGCCGCCCGCATGAAGATGGACGCAAACCCTTGTTCGGCGATGCCGGTGGCCAGCGGCACGTCGGCGATGCCCACATCCACCGCGATCAGCGCGTCCATTCCCATGGCGGCGATCGACACCGGGAGATTGTCGGTGGTGCCCCCATCGATACACACGCGCTCGCCGACCACGCCGGGCGGGAAGAACCCGGGGAGGGCGCAGGACGCATACACGGCGTCGCGCACGCGCGCATCGCGGAAGCCGGGGCGGCCGTACACCAGCGGGATGCCGCGCTCGATATCGACGGCCGTGACCAGCAGCGGCGTGTCCAGGTCCTCAAACGTGCCCTCGGCGACCAGATCCTCGCACAGGCTGCGCAGCGGCGACTCGAGGTAGATGGACCGCGACAGCATGCGATCCATCAGCATGCCCACGTGGTTGATGCGGAACAGGTCGCGACGACGGAACTTGAGTGCGCGCTCCGTGAGCTCGTCGACACTCCGGCCGCTGGCGGCGGCGGCGGCGATCATGGCGCCAATGCTGGAGCCGGCGTACAGGCGTGGCGTGATGCCGGCCTCGCGAATGGCCTTCAGTGCGCCAACGTGGGCCATCCCCTTCAGGGCGCCGCCTCCGAACACCACGCCGATGCGGGGACGGAGGCGCGGCGCGCTCCCGGTCTCCTGCTCGCTGCCGCGGCCCGTTGGCCGGCCGTTCATGCTGCCGTCATCCACGCGGTAGATTCTCCGGTATGCGAGTGCTGCTGGTAGAAGACG
Organism: Gemmatimonas sp.; assembly: GCA_040399825.1. GTDB lineage: Bacteria > Gemmatimonadota > Gemmatimonadetes > Gemmatimonadales > Gemmatimonadaceae > Gemmatimonas. Next base: position 5,730 of record JBBARJ010000048.1, on the reverse strand, counting down.
ACGATACGCTGCGGGAAAGCGCGACCGCCTTTCTGCGCGCGTCCGGCTTTGCGGTGGATGCGGCGGCAACAGGGAAGATGGCCCGCGAACTGGCAGCCGTCAGCCCCTATGACGCCGTGATCCTCGACATTCGGCTGCCGGACGACGACGGATTCGCGTTGTGCACGGCGTTCCGGGCCAAGGTCCCCGCGCCTCGCGTGCTCATGGCCACCGCGCGCGATGGCGTGCAGGATCGCATCGCCGGTCTCGATCTCGGGGCCGACGACTACCTCGTCAAGCCGTACGCGCTGGGTGAACTCGTGGCCCGCGTGCGCGCCCTGCTGCGGCGACCGGACCATGCCGCGCCCACCGTGCTGCAGGTTGGTGATCTCGTGCTCGATCCCGCCACCCGCGAGGGGCGTCGCGGCGCGCGGCCGATTTCACTGACCACGAAGGAGTTCGCGGTGCTCGAAGTGCTCATGCGTGCCAGCGGTCGCGTGCTCACCCGCGAGTACATCGGCGAGCACGCGTGGGACGACAACTTCGATCCCATGAGCAACGTGATCGACGTGTACGTCGCCCGCCTGCGGAAAAAGGTCGACGGACCGGACGAGCCCCCGTTGCTGTCGACGGTGCGGGGGGCAGGATATCGGTTGGCCGCGCCCAAGTCGTCGTGATGGACCAGCACCGCCCGCGCATCCGGCTTCGCTTCACGGCGCTGTACGCGGCCACCCTGCTGGTCGTGCTGCTCGGCGCCGCCGGCATTCTGCGCTTCGCGCTGCGCGCCACGCTGCAGCGCGAGTTTGACAAGTCGGTCCTCTCGTCGGCCGGGCTGGTGCAGCAGTTCTTCCGGGCCGAAGTCGAGGAGTACGTGACGGTGGAAGCCACGTTGGCCCACATTGCCGGCGAGCTGGTGTTCGAGGAGCGTGCGATTCGCATTCGCAAGCCGGATGGTGCGCTGTTCAAGATCGTGGGGGCTCCCGTGCGTCGCGCGCGCCGTCCGTTGTCAGGGCCGGTGCGCACGGTGCGCTTCGCGCTCGACCCGAATCTCGCACCGCAATGGGACATCGAGGTCGACGCCAGCGCCGCGAATGTGATTGCGTTGCAGGCGCGAATCGATCGGTGGTTCGGGGTCGGGATTCCCCTGCTCGTGCTGTGCGCGGCGGTGGCCGGATGGTGGCTCACCGGTCGCACGTTGCGTCCGGTGGGCCGTATGGCCGAGGCCGCGTCGCGCATTGCGCCGGCCAGTGGTGCGCGCCTGCCGATCGATGATCCCACCGACGAACTGGGGCGTCTTGGTCTGCGCTTCAACGCGCTGCTCGACCGACTCGACGGTGCGCTCGCGCAGCAACGCGAGTTTCTCGCCGATGCGGCGCACGAACTCCGCACGCCGATCGCCCGCCTACGCGCACGGGTGGAAGTGGCCATGTTGGAGCCCGCGACCGCGACCGCGACCGCGACCACCGTGCTGCCGGCGATTGATCAGGAGCTGCGCGCCGTCTCACAACAGGTGGACGAATTGCTGCAGCTCGCGCGCGCTGATGCGGCCGGCGAGGACGCGCCGATGCGCGTCGAGGCGCTGTTCCTCGATGACGTGGTCATGGACGAGCTCCCGCGCTGGCAGCCGGAGGCGCAGTGTCGACTCATGACGCTCGACTACAGTGCGCTGGAAGAGTCGCCGGTGGTCGGCGATGCGTCACTGTTGCCGCGCATGGTCAGCATTTTGGTGGACAACGCCATCCGCTACGGCCACGAGGGCGGAACCGTGCGTGTGCGGGTGCGTCCGGATGACGGCGGGGTACTGCTCGACGTCGAAGACGACGGCATCGGCATTCCGGAGCACGAGCGTTCTCGTATTTTCGACCGATTCTTCCGCGGCGACGCCGCGCGTCTCAAGCGTCCCGATGGCAGCGGCCTTGGTTTGGCGATTGCCGCGTGGATTGTGCGACAGCATCATGGCACGATCATCGTGACCGGGGCCGTGCCTCGTGGAACGCTGGTCCAAGTGCGACTCCCGCTGGCCACGACCTAGCGAGCGCGAACGCGCGAGCGCGGCCGTCGCCGTTCAGCACACCGGCTGGCCGGCCCGGAAACGCGAGAAGCGCATGGGCTCGGGCTTGGCGGCGCGACGCCAAGCGTCACGCAGCGCGCGAAGGCACTTGGCGGCGCCGACAAAATCATGGCCGTCCACCGCGTCTTCGCACCACGCGTACAGCGCGTCAAAGCTGGTCGAGGCGGGGGAGTCGAGCTCCAGCGCGCATCGCAGCACACTGATGGCGTCTCGTGAGCCGTCGAGGTCGAAGGCCTCGCACGCGCGGATGGCGCGGTCGTAAGCTCGAACCAGACAAGAGAGGGGATCAGGCGCCTGGTGATCGACGTCGATCACCGCGTGGGAGAAGGCAGGCGTGGGGACGGGCACGGTGCGCAGAGAGGAGGGCATTCGCAGCGCGCGGGATCGCGGCGCCACACTGTCTACATCGGCTCGGCCGTGCTTCGACTTGAGCAAAGCCGAGTCCGCCGGAGACGAACGCGCCAGCAAGGCACGTGGGGGCGCAGCGCGTGATGGTGGGGCCATTCACGAAACGTTCATCAAGGGTTGGTACGTTGGCGCATGAACGTATTCCCCCCTTTCCGAAGTGTGCCCACGTCGGCGCTGGCGGGGCTGGCCTCGTGGGTTGCGCTGGCCTCTGGCGCCGCGCCGCGCTTACCCGCGCAGGCCGCCCCGCTCGATCTGGCCGCCGCGCTGCAGTTGGCCCGCACCAGTGGGCCGCTCCGTAAGATCGCCGACGCGCGGGAGATGGCCGGCAGTGGCCGCGTCGGGGAGTCGGGCCAGTGGCCCAATCCTAGCATCGAATGGCGCCGGGAGAATCTTGGGAGCTCGCTGCAGCCCGACATCTTCGCCACCGCCTACATCCCGCTCGACCTCACTGGACGACGGCTTGCCCTGCGGCAGGCCACCGGCGCGGGTCGGCAGCGCGTGCAGGCCGACGCTGTGGCCGAACGTCGAGACGCCGAGATTGCAGTGGCCCGCGCGTGGTTGGATGCCGCTGCCACCGACGGCGCGCTGGCGGTCGCCACCCGTCAACTGGAAGCGCTCGCAGAGATCGCCAGCGTGGACGCCACCCGACTCCGGGAGGGGCTCGTATCGGAAGCCGTGGGACTGCGTACGCAACTCGAGGCCGACCGCGCGCGCGTCTCGCTGGTGACCGCTACCGGTGACGCCGCCCGTGCCCGCGCGCAACTGGCGCGCGTGATTGGCGTGCGCCCGGACGCTCTGCCCGTGCTGGCCATGCTCGTCGCCCCCGCCCTGCCGGACGCTCCCGACAGCAACACCGTCATCGCCGTCGCGCTGCGGGCGCGTCCGGAAGTACGGGCTCGTGAATCTGCGCTGCGTGAAGCGCAGCGACGCTACACCGCCGAACGCCGTGGCCTCATCGGCGATATGCAGTTGCAGGGCGGAACCAAGCAGACCAGCGGCTTCATGACGGGGCAGATCGGCCTCGCCATGCCCTTGCCGCTGTTCAATCGCAATGATGCCGCCCGTCAGCGTTCGCGCGGTGAGTACGCGGAGGCGCAGGCGCTTCGTGATGACATGCTGATTCAGGTCGAGGGTGGCGTCGGCGCTGCGTGGCGCGCGTATGTGGCCTCACGCGGTGCGGCACAGGCAGCCTCCAGCTTCGATGCCCGTGGACGCGAAATCGCACGTAC
>JBBARJ010000048.1:0-2033 GCA_040399825.1 Gemmatimonas sp. | reverse complement strand
CGCGAGGGGCACGTCACGCTCACGGAACTGCACGACGCCGAGCGTGCTGCCACCGACGCCTTCAATACCCATCTCCGCTGGGCCGCCGACGCCTGGCTGTCCCGCCTCGAGTTCGAGCGCGCCTTGGGCGCGCGACTGGATGATTCCAGTCCACTCGACCTGCCGTTGCTCTCCACCCTGCTGACGACCGGATCGTGATCATGCCCTCGACATTCTGCTTCCCGCGCTCCCGTCGATTCGGCGCCGCCGGCCTGCTGCTCGGCAGTGTGTTTACCGTCGCCTGCGGCGGGGCATCCGACGCCGCGGACGCGGCGACCGACGCGCCGGCGTTACCGAGCGCCGACACGGCCACCCTGTCGGCCAAAGCCGTCGCGATCGGCGGTTTCACCTACGACACCGCGCGCATGGTCCCGTGGCAGTCGTCGGTGACGGTGCCCGGTCGGCTCATGCTCGACCCCAGTGCCCTCGAAACCATCGGCTCGATCACCGAAGGACGTATCACGCACGTGCTGGTGCGCGTGGGCGACCGCGTGCAGGCGGGCCAAGTGCTGGTGCTCATTCACAGTCACGAAATCATGGACGCTCGCGGCGCGTTGGCGAGTACCACCGCGAAGCTGTCCGCTGCGGAAGCCGAACGCGACCTCGCCAACAGCGCGGCCGATCGTGCCACACGCCTGCTCGAAGCCAAGGCCATGTCGAAAGCCGAGGTCGAGCGGGCCGAGGTCGGGCGGCGGGTCGCCGCTGCGTCGTACCAGCAGGCGATCGCCGAGCGCGATCGCGCCCTCGCGATCATCGATCATCTGGTGGGTACGGGCAACGTACCGGCGCTCGCCGACGAACATGACGTGCTGATTCGCACCCCGATCGCCGGCGTCGTCACCTCGCGCGATGCCCAGCCCGGTACCGTTGTCCTCCCCGGCTCGCCACTGGTGTCGGTGGGCAATCCCGATCGACTGCAACTGCAACTGCATCTGAGCGCGGACGCTGCCGCCGGCGTTCAGGTCGGCGCTACCGTGCGGTTCACGCTGACGGAGTCTCCCGCGACCGCGATGACCGCCACGGTGACCCGCGTGGCACCCACGGTGGACACACTCACTCGCACGATCGAAGTCATCGCGGTCCCGAAGGGTGGTGTACGCAGTGGACGTGCCGAATCCTTTGTGCAGGCCGAGATCTCCGGGATCGGCGGGGCGCAGGCCCTGGTTGTGCCGTCGTCGGCGGTGCAGGCGCTCGAGGGCGACACCGTCGTCATCGTAGCCGACCAGCGGGGCGAAGGGCTGCACATCGAAGCCGTGCGCGTGCGTACCGGCCGACGCGCGGGCGATCGCACCGAGATTCTGTCCGGTGTGTCGCCGGGGCGCCGGGTGATCGCCGGCAGCGCCGCCATCGCGAAGGCGGAGCTGATCAAGCGGCGTTCACCCGACGGAGAATGACGCCGTGAAAGCCCTGATCCATTTCGCCCTGCATCGACGTGGCCTCGTCATCGGCGTGACGCTCGGGCTGATGGCGGCCGGGCTGTACGCGCTTCAGCACATCGCGTTCGACGCGTTTCCCGATCTCACCGGCACGCGCGTGGAAGTCATCACCGTCGCGCCCGGCATGGCACCGGAAGAAGTCGAGCGGCTCGTGACCTATCCGATCGAATCGTCGCTCATGGGCGTTCCCGATGCCGAAGGGGTACGGTCGGTGTCGAAATTCGGGTTGTCGCTGGTCACGGTCCCGTTCCCCGACAACGTGGATGTGTACTTCGCGCGGCAACTCGTGCAGCAACGGTTGAACGATGCCAAGGGTGCGCTGCCGGCCGGCGTGGAGTCCGCGCTGGGGCCGGTGTCCACGCCGATGGGTGAGCTCTATCAATACGTGCTCACCAGTGACTCGCTGTCGCTCACCGAACTGAAAACGCTGCACGATTACACCGTGCGCCCGCGCTTGCGCACCGTGCCGGGCGTGTCGGAAGTCAATTCGTGGGGCGGCCTGACCGAGCGCGTGGAAGTGATCGTGGATCCGGTCAAGTTGGCGGCCCGCCGGCTCAC
>JBBARJ010000047.1:0-15248 GCA_040399825.1 Gemmatimonas sp. | reverse complement strand
TGATCGCGGTGTGGAGCAGCATGGGCGTCACGGAAAGCGCGCTCGTCAGCCTTGGAGTCGACGTGGTGTTTCTCCTCGTCTACCCGTTCATGTTCCGCCGCTTGGTGCTGCTGCTCCGACGCGACGACGGCTCGGGCTTCCAGCAGCTCGGCGTGCGTCTGTCCGCCGCCGTGCTCGTCTGCATCCCGCTCGACGCGCTCGAGAACGCCCTGCTCTGGCGGATGCTCGACGCCGGCGCGGCGACCCCGCTGGCGGTGGCCGCCGGTGTGGCGGCCAGCCTCAAGTTCCTGCTGGTGCTCGTGACGGCCGCATGGTGCGGAGCGGCACTGATGCGACGGTTCGCTCGGGGTGGTTGGCGTACCGCGGTGGGTAAGGACTCGTAAAACGGGAACCCCGTTCCTCCCTCCTCCCGTTTGCCGCAGTGACATGCCCACCACCCTCGCCTTCGTCGCCCCATGGGAATCCTCGCGCGTCGTCGCGAATCTCCCGCGTGAACCCCGCGACGACGTCGTGGTCCTCTTGTTGGAATCGGTCGCCAAGGGTTCCTCCCTCCCCTGGCACCGCCAGAAGCTCGTGCTGCTGCTGTCGTCTATGCAGCACTTCGCGGCCTCGCTCGAAGCCGCCGGGTACCGGGTCGCCTACCGGAAAGCCCCGAGCTACGCCGAAGGGATCGCCGCCGCCGCGGTCGAATTCGACGCGGCCAAGGTCGTCGCCACCGAGGGGCGTGAGCAGGATATGGTCGACGAGCTCGATCGCGCCCGCACCCTGCTCGAGGCCGATTCCCGTACCCTGACCCTCCGCGAAGACCGCGGCTTTCTCGCCACCCGCGAGGAGTTCGCCACCTGGGCCCGTGGCCGCAAAGAGTACCGGATGGAGTTCTTCTACCGGGAAATGCGCCGAAAACACGGCATTCTCATGGAAGCCGACGGCACACCGAGCGGCGGTCAGTGGAATTTCGACGCCGACAACCGGAAGCCGTGGCCCAAAGGCCGCCCCGCACCCGAGGTGTGGCGCGCGGAGCCCGACGAGATCACGCGCACCCAGATGGAGCGCGTGCGGACGTGGCGGAACCGCTGGGGCTCGGTCGACCAGTTCGCCCTCCCGGTCACCCGCGCCGACGCCAAGGCGTGGCTCGATCGGTTCATTGCCGAACGATTGCCCGAGTTCGGGCCCTACGAAGACGCGCTCGTGCACGGCGCCCCCGATCTGCTGCATTCCACGCTGTCGTCGATCCTCAACGTCGGGCTGCTCCATCCGCTCGAGTGCGTGCGGAAAGCCGAAGCGGCGTGGCGCGACGGGCTCGTCCCCATCGCCTCGGCCGAAGGCTTCATCCGGCAGATCCTGGGCTGGCGCGAGTACATCCGCGGCATGTACTGGCACCTCATGCCCGGTCTGCGCACCGCCAACGCCTTGAACGCCACGCGCGAGCTGCCGCGCTGGTTCTGGGCCCCCGATGGCGAGGCCTACGACGAGTCACAAGCCACGAGCGCGCCCTGCGAGATGCGCTGCCTCGCCGACACCGTCCGGCAGGTGCGCGATCACGGGCGCGTGCATCACATCGCCCGTCTCATGGTGCAGTGCAACATCGCCACCCTGATCGGCGTCGAACCGGCCGCCCTCTCGCGCTGGTATTGGAGCGCGTTCACCGATGCCTACGAGTGGGTCGAACTCCCCAACGTCGTCGGGATGGGCACGTGGGGCGACGGCGGCGCGCTCGCCTCCAAGCCGTACGTGGCATCGGGGGCGTATATCAACCGGATGAGCAACTACTGCGGGAGTTGCCGCTACGACGTGAAACAGCGCACCGGACCCGATGCCTGTCCGGTGAATGTGCTGTACTGGGATTTTCTGGCGTCGCATCAGGCGCGCTTCGCCAATCATCCGCGCATGCGCATGATGTTCGTGCACGTGAAGAACATCGCCGAGCCGGAACTGGTGCAGATCCGCACGCAGGCGGCTGCGTTCCGCGAGGGGCTGGCGTACGACAACACGTTCGCTCCGTAGCACCGTGCGCACCGGTGGCACGTTGCTGAACGGGCCTCGCGCACTCTAGCTTGCACGGGTGGACACGCCCGCCCCGCAGCGCACCCGCCTGCACGCTCGACCGCCGCAATCGACCCCGACGCATCGCAAGCAGTTGCGCGCGCTCGTCCGGGAAGGCTGCGAGAACCGGCCTGGCGTGTATCGCATGCTTGGGCCCAGCGGCGCAGTGATTTACGTGGGGCAGTCGCGCGTGCTGCGCACCCGACTGATGTCGTACTTCCGTGCGAAGGGGCGCGACAAGGGCGCGCGGATTCTGCGCCACGCGTTTCAGATCGAGTGGGAGTACACCAACACCGAGTTCGGCGCGCTGCTGCGCGAGCTGCGGCTCATCAAGCAGTATCGCCCGCACTTCAACTCCATGATGGTGCAGGACGAGTGGCCGCGCGCCTACGTCGCGCTCACCGGTGGCACGGTGCCGGGACTGCGCGTGGTAGCCCGGTCCGACGATCCCGGCGCGATCGCGCTCTTCGGGCCGTTCCGCCGGGTCGCGCAGCTTCGCGAGGCGGTACGGGCGCTGGCCGAAGGCACCGGCCTCCGCGACTGCGTGCACGATGACGTGGTGCGTATCACCGGCAGCGCCGCGAGCCGCGGCAGTACGCTGTGGTTCGACGACGATCCGACCTCGCAGCCGAAACGCGGCGCGAGCCGCACCCGTGCCCCCGGCTGCCTGCGCCATGATCTCGGGACCTGTGCCGGTCCGTGCATCGGTGCCGGCGCTTCCGATCCGTATCGTAGTGCGGCCATGGCCGTGCGGGCCTTTCTCGACGGTCGAAGCGACGCGCCAGTGCGCACGCTCGAAGCGGCCATGACCGCTGCGGCTGAACAGCTCGCGTTCGAGCGCGCGGCGGTGATCCGCGATCGCCTCGCGCTGGTGAGCTGGCTGCACGAACGCGTGCAGAACTTTCACGCCAACGTGGACCGCCTCACCTTCCGCTACCACGCCGTGGGGCCCGGCGAGCAGGAATGGGTCTACCTCGTACGCCGCGGCACCGTGCGGGCCGAAGTGCCGGCCCCCAAAACGCCCGAGGAGCGCGCCGCCTTTCGCGAGCTCGCGGCCAAGGTGTTCAAGGGCCCCGATCCGTCGGGGGCCGACATCCCCACCCACGATCTCGACGAGTTCTACCTCGTGGCCAGCTGGTTCCGGCGGCGACCGACAGAGAAGGCCCGGACCCGCGTCGCGCTGCGACAGACCAAGTCCGCTCCGACCTGACCGACCATGCGTCTGCTTGTCGTCGAAGATGATCCCCGCCTCGCGCGGCTGATCGCCCGCGGTCTCCGCGAAGAGGCCTACGCCGTGGATGTGTGCGAGAACGGGCCGGACGCCATCGTGCAAGCCGTCGTGAACCCGTACGACGCGATCATCCTCGACGTCATGCTGCCCGGCGTCGACGGATTCGGCGTGGTGTCCGCCCTGCGCGCGCGCCACGTGCGCACCCCCGTGCTCATGCTGACCTCGCGCGATGCGGTCGCCGATCGCATCGCCGGCCTCGATCACGGCGCCGACGACTATCTCACCAAGCCGTTCGATTTCGGCGAACTGCTCGCCCGCGTGCGGGCGCTGCTGCGACGTCCCGAAGCGCTGCAGGCGATGCTGGTGCGGGTCGGCGATTGCGAGATCGATCTGCAGTCGCACACCGTGTCGCGGGCCGGCGTCGCGATCGCCCTCACGGCCAAAGAATTCGCCCTGCTCGAACTGTTCGCGCGACGCGTCGGCACCGTGGTCTCGCGCGCCGATATCGTGGCCCATGTCTGGGACGATAACCACGATCCGTTCACCAACGCCGTCGAAGTGTACGTGAACCGATTGCGCGGCAAGATCGATCGCGCGCCGTGGACGTCACTCATCCATACGCGGCGCGGCGCCGGCTATGTCCTCTCTGACGTCGCCCCCACGTGACCGGTCGGACACCGCGCGTCATGCGCCTCTCCATCCGGATGCGCCTCACGCTCTGGAACGCCAGCGTGCTCGCCCTCGTGCTCGGCGTGTTCGCCGTCGCCGGCTGGGTCACGCTGACCACCACGCTGCGACAGCGCACCGATACCGCCGTGCGTGAATCGGCGCGTGTCGTCGCCGGTGCGATCCGCGCCGAGCGCGCCGCCGCCCAGGCGCGGGGCGACGTGGAAGAGGTGCGCGGGGCAACCGAACAGGCTGTGCTGCGCGAGCTGCGTGTGGGCGATCTCGAAGTCTTCATCGCCGACGAGGGTGCCCAGCTCATGGCGGCGCGTCAACCCGATGCCTCCCGCACGTCCCGCAACACCAGCGATGACGCGGTGCTGCTGCCCGATGAAGTGCGCGCGCTGTTGCGTGACATCGTGCAAGCACGCGCTGGCGAGATCGCCGACGAGCGTCAGGTCGCACTCGGCACGATTCGCATGCGCGGTGTCGATTGGCGAGCCGGTGTCACGCGACTGGCACCAATGGCGCAGGACCCCGGCGAGCCGCCACTCCTCGTCACGGCGTTGCACACGCTCGAAGACGATCGCCTACTGTTGCGCGCGGTGCGCAACACCTTGTTTCTGGCGATCCCGTTGGCGCTGTTGGCGTCGGTGATCGCGGGCTATGCACTCGCCCGCCGCAGCCTCGCGCCCCTCGAGGCAATCACGACCCGCACGGCCAGCATCAGCGCCGCCAACCTCGACGATCGTCTGCAGGTGGTGAATCCGCACGACGAGCTCGGACGGCTCGCCGAGATCATCAATGACTTGCTGGGACGCGTCGGCGATGCCTTCCGTACCCAACGACAGTTCGTGGCCGATGCGTCGCACGAATTGCGTACGCCGATCGCGATTATCCGTGGTGAGGCGGATGTCACGTTACGTCGCAGCACACGCGATGAAGCGGAGTATCGCGAAGCCCTGCAGGTGATTCAGCAGGAGTCGGTGCGCCTGTCACGCATCGTCGACGACCTCTTTCTGCTGGCACGCGTGGATGCCGGCAGTCTGATCGGCGAACACCGCGAAGTCGCCATCGCCGAGCTCGTGGCCACCGCCGCGCACAGCGTGCGGTCGCTGGCCGAGTCGCGCGGCGTGTCGCTGCAACTCGGTGAGACGGTCGCTATCGCTGGGCGCCGCATCCACGGAGACACGGTGCTGCTACACCGGCTCGTGCTCAACCTGCTCGACAACGCCCTCAAGCATGCGCCGTCGGGCAGCACGATCCATGTGCGTGTGGACGCCACCGATCAGATCGTGCTCATTGACGTGGACGACGAAGGGCCCGGGGTACCGCCGGAGCTACGCGACCGGTTGTTCGAGCGCTTCGTCCACGGCGCGTCCTCGCAACCCGATGAGACCGGCGGGTACGGCCGTGGCGCCGGACTCGGCCTCGCCATCGCGCAGGCTATCGCCCATGCGCACGGCGGGCATATTGCTCTGCGTCTGTCGGCCGATCGGGTCGGCGGCGCCAGATTCCGCGTATCGTTGCCCCGATCAGCTTCCGTCACAGGAGACGTCGCATGAATTCTCGATTCCGCGAGCGCACGCGTGTCGCGCCCATGACGCGTGTCGCGCCCATGACGCGGGTCGCGCCCATGACGCGGGTCGCGCCCATGACGCGGGTCGCGCTGTGTACCGTGCTCGCCGGTGCCGCCTTCACCCCGACCATCGCGAAGGCGCAGAAGCGCTCGGCCGATACCGCCGCCGTGACGGAGTGGAATGTGCCGTGGGCGGCGACACGTCCGCGTGATCCCTCGCTCGACGCGCAGGGGCGCGTATGGTTCGTAGGCCAGGAAGGCAACTACGTGGCGCGCCTCGATCCCAAAAGCGGCGCGTTTACCAAGCTCGAGATCGATGCCGGGACGTTTCCGCACACGGTGTCGGTCGACAAAGACGGCGACGCTTGGTACACCGGCAATCGCAACGGCATGATCGGCAAGATCGACGGCAAGACGGGTGCGATCACGCGCTACCCGATGCCCGATCCCGAAGCCAAGGATCCGCACACCATCGCCTTCGACCAACAGGGCAATCTCTGGTTCACGCTGCAGAACAGCAACATGGTTGGCCACCTCGTGAAGCAGACGGGGAAGGTGACGCTCATGAAGATGTCGACGCCGCGTTCGCGTCCGTACGGCATCGTGATCGACACGAGGGGCCGGCCGTGGTTCAATCTGTTCGGCGTGAATAAGATCGGCACGATCGATCCCACCAGCATGCGCGTGCGCGAGTATCTGCTTCCCGATGAACGCACCCGCGGCCGTCGCATCGCCCTCACATCCGACGGTGCGGTGTGGTACGTGGATTACTCGCGTGGCTATCTGGGCCGCCTCGATCCCGTCAGCGGTGCCGTGAAAGACTGGCCCATGCCCGGCGGCAGCACATCGCTGCCCTACGCGATGACAGTCGACGACACCGATCGCCTCTGGTTCGTGGAGACGGGTACGCAACCCAATCGACTCGTCGGCTTCGATCCGCGCACGAACACGTTCACCACGCCCACCGCCGTCGGAAAAGCGGCACCGAACACGGTGCGTCACATGGTGTTCGACAAGAACACCCGCACCATCTGGTTCGGCAGCGATCAAGGCACCATTGGCCGCGCCGTCATTCCGCCGGCAGAGCGCAAGCCGATCGGCTAGTCTGTTCTTCGCAAGCTTCGTTGAACGCTGCCATGAAACCGCGCGTCGCCTTCCAGGGGGAGTTGGGTGCGTTCAGTGAGCTGGCCATCCGCCAGCACTGGCCGGCCGGCGCCGTACCGGTATCCTGTCGCACCTTTCCCGATGCGATCGCCGCAGTCCGCCAGGGCAACGCGGACCACGCTGTAATTCCCGTCGAGAATGCGATCGTCGGGCCGGTGACGGTCGCGCTCGACGCGCTTCGCGCCGCCGACATCGAGGTCATGGAACGCCCCGCAGTGCGCGTACCGATTCATCTGTGCCTGCTCGCCCCCCGCGGCGCCTCGCTGGCGGAACTGCGCAACGTGCACAGCCATACCGTAGCGCTCGCGCAGTGTCGCCTGTTTTTTGCGCAACATGGCTGGCTTGAGCCCACGCCGCATGACGACACCGCTGGTGCCGCACGGATGGTGGCGGAACGGGGCGATCGCACCGTGGGCGCCGTGGCTAGTGAGATAGCGGCTGTGCGCTACGATCTCGACATCATCGCGCGCCACATCGAAGATATGCCCGCCAACTGGACGCGATTTCTCGTGATCAGCGCGTCGAATTAGCACTCGACAGGGCGCAAGTTTTGACCGAACATCCGTGCATGCGCTATTCACCTCGCTTCTCACGGCCTGCGGTCACGGTCGTCCCGTTCATCGTCGCCCTGCTGGCCGGTTTGCTACCCGCCACCGGTGCCATCGCTCAGGGAAAGCCAGCCACCAAGCCGCCAGCGCTCTCGCCCGCCATGGCTCCGATCACCCGGGCGGTATCGGGCGCCATCAGTGGCGACCGCACCTTCCGGACGGTGGACTACGTGCAGCGCTACTTCCGGCTTCCCGGCAATAGGGGCTTCGACCTCGCCATCGATACCGTCGCGGCGTTGCTGCGAGTGGCCGGCTATGTCGAGGAAGCCACGGCGCCGACTTCGGCCCGCCTCGTGTATCGGATCGAGTCGCGACCCATGCGTGACCTCGCGTGGACACCGGACGGCGCGTCGATCACGATCGTCGGGCAGGCCGCGCCACTACAATCGTGGCCGAAGAATCTGAATATGATCGCGATCAACTCCGTCTCCACCGCCCCCGAGGGCGTAACGGCTCCAGTGATCGACGTTGGTGCCGGCACCGAGGCCGACTTCGCGGCCGTTGACGTGAAGGGCAAGATCGTGCTGGCCGAAGGCAATGCCCGATCGATTTTCGTACGCGCCATGCAGAAGGGGGCCGCCGGCGTACTCGCGGCGCAGAAGCTCCCCGAGTACAACCAACAGTCGAAAAACGTCACGTCGATTCAGTTCACCGGCATCGCCCGTGACACACTTACCCCCGGCTGGTTGCTGTTCGTCTCGCGCGCCTCGCGCGATGCGCTCAAGTCGGCGCTCGCGCGTGGTTCCGTGAGCGTGCACGTCACGGTGCGTACGATGCTCGAGACGCGTCCCGAGCGCACGGTGGTGGCCGAGATCCGCGGCGTATCGAAGCCCACCGAGCGTTTCGTGTATTCCGCCCACGTGCAGGAACCCGGTGCCAACGACAACGCGACCGGCGTCGGTACGCTGGCCGAGATGGCGCGGGTGGCGGCGCAGATGGTGAAGGCCGGCACCGCGAACCCACAGCGCACGGTCACCTTCCTCTGGGGCGACGAGATCCGCTCCACCGACCGCTATCTCAAGGAAGACAGCACGCGTCGCACCGGTGTGAAGTGGGGCATGTCACTCGACATGGTCGGTGAGAACACCGCGAAAACCGGTGGCACGTTCCTGATCGAGAAGATGCCCGATCCGAGCGCGGTGTGGGTGCGCGGTGAAGACAAGCACAGTGAGTGGGGTGGACGCCCACTGGCCGAGAAGGACATTCGTCCGCATTGGTTCAACGACTTCGTACGGCAGCGGTGTCTCGATCGCGCCGCGCAAACCGGCTGGGTGGTGAAAGCCAATCCGTTCGAAGGCGGCAGCGATCACACGCCGTTCTTGAACGCGCAGATCCCCGCCGTGTTGCTCTGGCACTTCACCGATCAGCACTACCATACCGACCTCGATCGCATCGACATGGTCAGCGCCGCGTCACTTGGTAACGTGGGCGCATGTGCGTTGACGACCGGCTTGTTGCTCGCCGACGGCTCGCGCCCCGTCGTGCTGGCGGCGCTCGAAGAACTCACACGTGCCGCCGAGAAGGAACTCACGACCCAGAAGGCCCTCGGCCGCGATACGCTGTCCCGCGGCGGCAACGCGGACGCGGAACGTCACATCATCGATGTGTGGCGCGACTTCTACCTCGGCGCGATCGACCGGATCCCGGACATCGCCGTGGGTCCGGTCGATCTCACCGCTGCCCTCGCCGCCGCCAGACAACGGGTCACGGCGGCGGCACGGGAGTAGGTGGCGGTCAGACCACCGTGGGGCCTCGCGGTCCCACGACGTGTCAGCGCAAGACCGGCATCGTGAACGACGCCGCGTCCGCGCCCGAGGGCCAGCGTGTCGTCACCGTCTTCACGCGCGTGTAGAAACGCACGCCATCCATGCCGTGCTGATTGTGATCGCCAAACGCAGAGTCCTTCCAGCCGCCGAATGAGTAGAACGCCAACGGCACGGGAATCGGCACGTTGATGCCCACCATGCCACACTGCACCCGATGCGCGAACTCGCGCGCGGCGCCGCCGTTACGCGTGAAGATCGCCACGCCGTTGCCGTACTGGTGCGCATTGCACAGCGCGAGGGCCTCGTCGGCGGATTCCACGCGCACGATGCACAGCACGGGGCCGAAGATCTCTTCACGATAAATCGACATGTCAGCCGTGACGTGATCGAAGAGCGAGCCGCCGAGGAAGAATCCCGCACCCTGCGTGGCCGGGTGCGTGCGTCCATCCACCACCAGCGTGGCCCCCTCGGTCACGCCAGCGGCCACGTATCCGGCCACACGATCGCGATGCACCGCAGTGACGAGCGGGCCCATGTCGTTGCCGTCCTCGTCCGACGCCCCCACCCGCAACCCGCGCACACGATCCGCCAGGCGTGCCACGAGCGCATCGGCGGTGGCCGCACCGACCACGACGGCCACGGAAATCGCCATGCACCGTTCACCGGCCGAGCCGTACGCCGCGCCCATCAGTGACTCCACCGTCATGTCGAGATCCGCATCGGGAAGCACCACCAGGTGATTCTTGGCGCCGCCCATCGCCTGCACCCGCTTGCCATGACGCGCCGACGTTTCGTACACATGCCGCGCGATCGGCGTCGACCCCACGAAGCTCACCGCCTGGATGCGTGGATCGGTGCACAGCGCATTCACCGCCTCGGCGTCACCCTGCAACACGTTGAGCACGCCCGGGGGACCACCCGCCTCGCAGAACAGCTCGGCCAGCCGAACGGCCGTGGAGGGATCACGCTCCGACGGCTTGAGCACCACGGCGTTGCCGCAGGCGAGCGCCGGTCCGAGCATCCACAGCGGCACCATGGCTGGGAAGTTGAACGGCGTGATCGCCGCCGTGACCCCGAGCGGTTGGCGCATGGAGTGCATGTCGATCCCACGCGCGACACCGTCGCTGAACTCGCCCTTGATGAGGTGCGGGATGCCGGTCGCGAACTCCACCACCTCCAGCCCGCGCTGCAATTCACCGCGCGCATCGGCCACGACTTTACCGTGCTCTCGGCTGATCAGGCGCGCCAGCTCGTCGGCATGGGCGAGGCACAGTTCGCGCCACCGGAACAGCACGCGCGCGCGATCGAGCGCCGACCGGGCGCCCCACGCCGGCGCCGCCGCTGCGGCATCGGCGATGACGGTTTCGATGTCGACGGCATCGGCGAGCGGCACGTGCGCCGCGACGGCGCCCGTGGAGGGATCGTAGACGGGCGCCATGCGCGTGGAGTGTGCGTCATGGCGAGCGCCGGCGACGACGTGCGGAATGCGTGGCAGAGTCATGCGGCAGGCAGAAGAAGGGCGAAAACAGGCGGTCGGCACGGCAGCGGAGTGCAAGCCGACCGGCGGCAGTCAATCAAGCGCGTCGATCACGGCCGCCGTGACGTCTCGCGTGGTGGCCGTGCCGCCCAGATCGGGCGTACGCGGACCGCCACCACCGACGACACGCTCAATGGCCCGAACGATGCGATCGTGTGCGGCGGTGAGGCCAAGGTGATCGAGCATCAGGGCACCCGCCCAGATGGCCCCGATCGGATTCGAGATCCCACGACCGGCGATATCCGGGGCAGAACCGTGAATGGGCTCGAACATCGAGGGATGCAGACGTTCGGGGTTGATGTTGGCCCCGGGCGCCACGCCAAGGCTGCCGGAGATGGCGGCCCCGAGGTCGGTGAGAATGTCCCCGAACAGATTCGACGCCACGATCACGTCGAGGGTGCCCGGATGCGTCACCATGCGCGCGGCGAGGGCATCCACGTGATACTTGCGAAAGGCGACGTCGGGAAAATCGGCCGCCACGGCATCGAGTGTCTCGTCCCACAACACCATAGAATGCTGCAGGGCGTTGCTCTTGGTCGCACTCGCCAGCCGGGGATTCGGCCGGCGTGCCGCGAGCTCGAAGGCATAGCGTGCAATACGATCGATCCCGCGCCGCGTGAAGAGGCCGGTCTGCTCGGCCACTTCATGGGGCGTACCACGGTGCAGCCGTCCGCCAAGCCCGGCGTACTCACCTTCCGAATTTTCCCGCACGCAAATCATGTCGATGTCCGCCGGCCCGCGACCAGCGAGCGGGCCGGGGACCCCGTTCAACAGGCGCATCGGCCGCAGGTTCACGTACTGATCGAACCGTTGGCGGATGGGCAAGATGAGCTCCCACACCGACACGTGATCGGGCACGCCGGGCGCGCCGATCGCGCCCAGATAGATCGCGTCGAACGCCTGCAGCTGGTCGAGCGCGTCCGCGCTCATCATCGTGCCCGTGCGCTGGTAGTACTCGCATCCCCACGGAAACTCCGTGAACTCGAGCGCGCACGGTTCGTCGCGCACGGCGCGCTGCAGCACGTCGATCCCGGCCGGAATCACTTCCGTGCCGATCCCGTCGCCGGCAATCACGGCAATGCGATACGTCGTCGGTGCGGTGGTGGTCATCGACACTCCCGGGTCACATCCCCGGCGGCGTGAACCGCCCGTCCTGAGCCAACCAGCCGCCATCGGCGTAGATGATCGTGCCGTTCACGTAGCTGGCGGCGTCGGAGGCGAGGAACAGCGTGGGTCCCACCATTTCCTCGGGCTTGCCCCAGCGGTTGAACGTCGTCTTGGCTGCATAGGCGTTGAACCAGTCTTCGTTGGCCTTGATCGGCGCCGTCAACGGCGTTTCGATCACGCCAGGGCCCACGCAGTTCACGCGCACGCCGTACGGCCCGAACTCGCTGGCCGCACCACGCGCCAGCTGCAAAATGCCCGCCTTGGTAGCCGAGTACACCGACTGTCCCGGCTCGACCACGAGCGAACGGATCGACGAGAAGAGCACGATGCTGCCGCGCTTCTGCGCGACCATGATGCGCCCAGCCGTGCGCAGCACGTTGAAGTTGCCGGAAATGTTCACCTTGAGCACGCGATCGAGCTCCTCGTTCGTGTAGTCGAGGATCTTCTTCCGCACGTTGATGCTGGGGGTGCAGATCACGATATCGAGGCGGCCGTGCTTGGCCACGATCCCGTCGAGCGCGCGATCGACCGACGCCGCATCGGTGATGTCGATGACGCCTGATTCGGTGGTGCCGCCGGCCTGCGCGGCAACGGCCGCCGCCTTGTCCTGCGCGACATCGAGGCACACCACCGTGGCACCCTGCGCGACAGCGCCGAGGGTGACGGCTTCGCCGATGCCGGATGCGCCGCCGATGATGGCGGCAACCTTGCCGGTGAGATCGAAAATACCGTGGCTGGCCATGACGTGCTGTCTACTCGCTGAGAGGGGGAAGGATGGTGCGCGTCGGGCCGTCCGTTCCGCCCAGTGCGCGCCGGATGAGTTGCACCGCAAAGAAGGCCGTGATCGAACCGGCCAGTCCCGCCATGGCTGGCGTCACGCCGGCAATCGACAACGCGGTGGGCCACAGCTTGAGCCCCCCGACGATGGCGATGCCGGCGACGATCGCCGCGAGTGCATCGGCGGTCGCGGCGCGACGGCTGAACAATCCGGCCAGGACAGGCACGAACAGGCTCACGCCCATGATGGTGTAGAAAATACTGAGGGCACTCACCACGCCGGCCGCCGTGAGCGCCACACCCACGCCAAGCGCTCCGGCCAACACGGCCGTGATGCGGGTCACGCGCAACATCTGCACGTCGGAGGCCTCGCGATTCACGAACCGCTTGTAAAAATCCTGCGACAGCGACGTCGTGAGCATGAAGAGCACGGCGTCGGCCGCGCTCAACTCGGCGGAGAACACGGCGGCAAGACCGAGTGTCCCGATGGCGAGGGGCACGCCCGACACCAGCAGCGTAGGCAGCGCCAGCTCGGGTTGTGCGAGGTTGGGAAACTGCGCGCGCGCCATCATGCCCAGCAACACGGGAATGCCGGCATACAACATGAGTGCCAGCGCATTGAGCCCGACACCGATGCGCACCGCGCGATCGTCACGAGCGCCGTAGATTTTCTGCAGTAACCCGGGCGACACAATGAAGGCGGGTCCGAGCATGGCGAGATACACGAGCCCCGAGCCGCCACCGCTCCACGGATTCCAGTAGTCCGCTGTGGGCTGCAGCGCGCGTACCGCCTGCCAGCCACCCGACGCGGACAGCGCAAACGGAATGGCAATCGCGAAGCCCACCAGCTTTACGGTGAGTTGCACCACGTTTACGTACGCCGAGGTGAGCAAACCGCCGGCCGCGAAGTACACGGTGATCAACAGACCGCCGAGAATGCAGCCGACGTCCTTGGGCACTCCGGCCACGACGTTCAGAATCCACGAGACCGCGATCAGCTGGCCCGCGAGAATGAACACCGCGCCGATCCAGAGCAGCGCGGCAATGACCGATCGCACCACGACGCCATAGCGGAATTCGAGATAGTCGCCGACCGTGCGCAGATCATGCGCGGCCGCCACACGCCGGATGGCGGGACCGATCCAGAAGCCAAGGACGATGGAACCGAGGCCGGCGGAGAGCACCCACCAGATGGCGGCGAGACCATCACGATAGCCGAGGCCCGTGGCACCGACCGTGGAACCGGCGCCGATGTTCGCTGCCAGCAACGTGCTGAAGAGCAACCCGGGACCGAGTGCACGTCCAGCCACGAAGAAGTCGCCGGCTGTTTTCACGCGGCGCGAAATCCACGCCCCTAACGCCAGCTGCGCCGCGGAATACGCGATGAGCAGCACAAGTTGCACGTTCACCGGCGGCGCTCACACATGCAGCAAGTCCCGTTGCGAGAAAATCGTGAGATCGAGTGTCGGCGAGAGTTACGCCACACTTTCGTGCTTGACAAGCCTCACGACACGAGCCACGTTCGCCGCCATGCCTACGACTGCGCAACAGATCGATCGTGTCTTCGCGGCCATCGACGCGGCCACCGATGAAATGGTTGACTTCACTGCCGAGATGGTTCGCATCCCAACCGTCAATCCACCGGGGGATGCGTACGAGGAGTGCGCGCACTTCATCGGTCAGCGCCTCGACGAGTGCGGCTTCGCGGTGGAGTACCTCACCGCCGAAGGACACGCCGATCACACCCCGTCGCATCCGCGTGTCAACGTGGTGGGGCTACGTGAAGGCATGACGAAACGTCCGCTGGTGCATCTGAACGGTCACTTCGATGTCGTGCCGGCCGGTGCCGGTTGGACGGTCGATCCGTTCGGTGGCTTGGTACGCGATGGGCGCATTTATGGACGCGGCACCTGCGACATGAAGGCCGGCATCACCGCGGCCATCTACGCCGCCGAAGCGATCCGGCGCGCCGGCGTTCCACTGGTCGGCTCGGTCGAGGTCAGCGGGACGGTCGATGAAGAGAGCGGCGGCTTTGCCGGCATGGCCTGGCTGGCCAAACAGGGACGCCTCAGCGCCGACCGTACCGACGCGGTGATCATTACCGAACCCACCAACACCGATCGCATCTACACAGGGCATCGCGGCGTCTACTGGTTCGAAGTCACCACGCATGGACGGATCGCGCATGGCTGCATGCCGTTTCTGGGGGTCAGCGCGATCGAACACATGGGCGTGATTCTCGACCAGATCCGCCGCGAACTCATGCCCGCCCTGGGCGCGCGCACCACGGCGGTGCCGGTCAAGCCGGACGGCGCGCGGCATGCCACGCTCAATATCAACGGCATCGCCGGTGGACAGCCCATCGACGGCATCCAGACGCCATGTGTGGCCGACCTGTGTCGTGCCGTATTCGACCGGCGTTTTCTCGTGGAAGAAGGGTTCGACGCCACGCGCGGCGAGATCGTGGAACTGCTCGAGCGCGCCGCCCGCGAGACCCCGCACCTGATCTATGAACTGCGCGACCTGATGGTGGTGCATCCCGTCCGCACCCCAGACGGCGCCTCGGTGGTCTCGTCGCTCGAGCGCTCCATCCAGCAGGTGCTCGGACGCCCCGCCCTCCTCGCGGCCAGCCCGGGCACGTACGATCACAAGCATGTCGATCGTATCGCCGGTGTACCGAACTGTGTGGCCTACGGGCCCGGTATCCTCGACC
>JBBARJ010000046.1:1411-15380 GCA_040399825.1 Gemmatimonas sp. | reverse complement strand
CGAGTACGACCGGCTCTTCCGCGAGCTGCAGGCCATCGAGCAAGAGTACCCCACAGTGCGCACGGAAGATTCACCGACGCACCGTGTCGGTGCGCCGGTGCAAAGCGCATTCCAGACTCATCGGCATTTGGTGCGGATGCTCTCACTGGACAACGCGTTCGACGATGCGGAGCTGCTCGCCTTCGAGCAGTCTATCGAGCGCGTGGTGGGGGCGTCGGTCCACAAGAGTGGCTACACGGTCGAGCTCAAGATCGACGGGGCGGCGATCGCGCTGACCTATCGCGACGGCGTGCTGGTCGCGGGGACGACGCGTGGCGACGGTACGGAGGGCGAAGACGTGACGGTGAACATCCGCACGATTCGCGGCGTGCCGATGAGGCTGCTGGGCGACGGGCATCCGCCGCTGATGGAGATTCGTGGCGAGGTGTACATGCCGTTCGCCGGTTTCGAGGCCATGAACGAGGCGCGGGTCGCCGCGGGCGAACCGGTGTTCGTGAATCCCCGCAATGCGGCGGCCGGCGCCCTGCGCCAGCTCGATCCGTCGATTACTGCGCAGCGGCCGTTACGCTTTTTCGGCTACGCTGCCGTGCTCCCCGACGGCAACGCACCGGCCCGCAGCCAGTGGGAGTTGCTCGAGCAGCTGAGCGCGTGGGGCATGCCGGTGGCACCCCATCGCGCGCGTTGCCACACCATGGCCGATGTCTCCACCTGGGCGCACACGGTCGAACATGACACGCGGGCGAAGCTCGGCTTCGCGATCGACGGTGGTGTGGTGAAGGTGAACGACATGTCGCTGCAGGATGAACTCGGGGTGCGCAATGATCGCACGCCACGCTGGGCGATCGCCCGCAAGTTCGCGCCCGACATGGCCGTGACCAAGCTGATTCGCATCGACGTGAGCGTAGGACGCACGGGTGTGCTCACCCCGTTCGCGGTGCTCGAGCCGGTGGATGTGGGCGGGGCCACGGTCACCTGTGCCTCGCTGCACAATGCCGATCAGATCGCGAAGAAAGATCTGCGCGACGGCGACTGGGTGCAGGTGGTGCGCGCCGGCGATGTGATTCCCTACGTGCTGGGACCGGTGCCGGAGCGGCGCGATGGCAGCGAACAGGCGTGGACCATGCCAACGCATTGCCCCCGCTGTCATTCAAGCACCCACCGCTACGGGGACGACGTCGCGACGTACTGTTCGAATGTCGCCTGTCCGGGACGTCAGCTGGAAGGGCTGGTGCATTTCTCGAGCAAGGACGCGCTCGATATCGACGGGCTCTCGTACGCCCGCATTCAGCAGCTGCTCGAAGCTGGCTACATCACCGATTTCGCCGATCTGTTCGACCTCACGGTGGAGCAACTCGTGTCGCTCGAGCGGTTCGGCACGAAGAGCGCCGACAATCTGGTGGCGGCGATCGCGGCGGCGAAGCAGCAGCCGTTGTCGCGCCTGCTGTTCGGACTCGGCATCCGGCATGTCGGGGCGCAGGCGGCGCAACTGCTGGCGAAGCAGTTCGGGAGCATGGACGCGATTATCGCCGCCACCCCCGAGCAGCTGGGGGCCGTGCGCGGCATCGGCGACATCATCGCCGCGTCCGTCGCCTCGTACTTCGCCGATCCAACGTCGCGCGCCCTGGTGGAACGCCTGCGCGAGCGTGGCGTGCGCTTCGACGAGCCGAATGCGGTGCAGGCCGACGGCCCACTGACCGGCGCCACGGTGGTACTCACCGGCTCCATGCCCACGCTCTCACGGACCGATGCCGCCGCGCTGGTAGAAGCGGCCGGCGGGCGCGTGACCAGCAGTGTGTCGAAGAAGACGACGTTCGTGGTGGCCGGCGAGGAGGCGGGCAGCAAGCTCGACAAGGCGGTCGAACTAGGCATCGAAGTGATCGATGAGGCCGAGCTGATTCGACGGACCGGGCGATGACACACTCCCGGCAGCATCCATCACGTCGTCACCGCTTGACGTGACCCCTGCAAGGCGCGAGCGTCACCGAACCATGAGCCCTTCGCTTCCTTTCCTGACCACCCGCACCGTGACCGTGCCGGTCGAATTCTTCGACGGGCTTCGCCGGTCGGCACAGCAGGCGCCTCCGGCCGTCCTGATCGACGCCGTCCGTGACGCAGGCTACGCCGCGGGGCAGGCGCTGTTCGACCACTTCTCGGCGTGGCTGGCGGATCGCCGCGAGCATGGTCCCGACGACCTGCTGGACAGCCGATTCCCGATCCTGCTTCGGGAGTACTTCGCCGAGATCGGCTGGGGGCTGGTCCAGCTCTCCTCGCTGAGCGACGCGGTGATGGTGCTGGACGCCGACAACTGGGGGGAAGCGGCGGCCGAGGCCAGCAGCTGCCCGGTCTCCACGGGGCTCTTCGCGGGCTTCTTCGGACGGTTGGCCGAAGCCCCACTCTCGGTGTTGGAAGTGACCCCTGATACGGCCGCCGAGGGGCAGTGCCGCTTCCTGCTTGGCTCGGTCGACGTGCTCAATTACGTGTGGGAAGCGATGGAACGCGGTATTCCCTACGAGAGGGCCGCCACCAGCGTCTGACAGACGCGGGCCGGAGGTCACTCCGCGCTCGAGGTCGCTCAGCGCTCAGGGATGAGTCCGGCGTACTTCGGGTTGGGCCGGAGCTCGCCGTCGATCAGGATTTCTTGGTCCCACGGCAGCACGATCATGCTCTGGGTTGCCAGCGCGAAGTAGTCCGGGGCAAAGCTGCCCGTCTTGAAGCTGACAGCCGTGCGAACCTCACTCGCGCCGCCGTTCCCCACCGCTCCAACGGCCAAGCGCATGGTCTGGCCGGAATCGCAGGTCTCGTCGACGACGAGCACCCGCTTGCCGCGAACCTCGAGCGGCGCCGCGCCAAAGACCGCTGGCGTTTCACGAACCGCCGCGGCACGATAGCGACGCGAGACCAGGATCGAGTGGAACGGCAGATCGAGAATGGCCGCCACCGCCGCGCCCGGCACGACCCCCGCCGTCGCGATGCCGATGACGAGTTCCGGGGTCCACTCGCGTGCCACCCGCACAGCGAGGGCACGGGCCAGTTCACCGAACAGCGGCCAATCCACGATCATGACGCCCTTGGACGGGTCGGGGGCATACGGCTGTGGTGCGGTCATAGTAGCGCTCCGGTAAGGGATCCCGCAGTCTACACCGAGGGTAGCCCCACGAGGGTCACGCGGCAACGCGGATTCCCCTGACAACACCGTCGGCAACTTGTTGGCAACGCGCTGTCCCGATATCTTAGCGCATAGATCGCAGCTCTCCTTTTTTCTTTCTCCGATCCACTGCGAGCGCATGACTTGGTGGCGCCGTCTCGTGGGCGGCTCGTCCGGGCGCGATCCGCGCCACACGGACTTCCTGGCTGAAGCGCTCGATCTCGAGTCGCGCGGCGATTATGCAAACGCTCTGACGTCGTATCGT
Organism: Gemmatimonas sp.; assembly: GCA_040399825.1. Lineage (GTDB taxonomy): Bacteria > Gemmatimonadota > Gemmatimonadetes > Gemmatimonadales > Gemmatimonadaceae > Gemmatimonas. The sequence goes on along the minus strand of JBBARJ010000046.1, from coordinate 11,970 downwards.
CTCGCCCTGCGCGAACGCCCCGACGATCTCGGTGTTTTGCAGAACATCGCGATCGCGTTCTCGAAGACCGGGCAGCCCGAAGAGGCCATTCGGACGTATCGTCGCGCCCTGCAACTCGATGCAGAATCGCAGGGGGCCCACTACGGCCTGGCGTTTCTCCTCCTGAAGCGAGGCGAGGTGGATCAGGCCGCCGTGCATCTCGAGTCGTTCCTCCGTGTGAGCACCGCGCAGGACCCGACGTCCGCACGATTCCGTGCGCACGCCGAGCGCACGCTGGCGCAGTTGCAGGGTGCCGCGGATGATGCCGACGGTCAGGATCAGGATCCCTCAGCGCCATCCGGCGATGACGGTGGATCGACCTACACGGACGAGGGCTGACGTGGGACGCGTACTCTCGATCGTGAGTCAGAAGGGCGGTGTCGGCAAGACGACCACCGCCGTGAACCTGGCGGTCGCGTTCGCGCGCCGTGGGCTCAAGACGCTGCTGATCGACGCCGACCCACAGGGGGCCGTGCGCTACGGCGTGGGGTTGCGCCGTGGACACCCCACGGTCGGGTTCGATGACTACCTGCGGGGCGAGAAGTCCCTGCGAGAGGTGATTCTACCCACCGCCCTGCCGTGGCTGCGCGTCATCCTCGCGGGCAGCGTCAGCGCGTCGGCGGATCACTCGGACTTTCAGCATCGCGTCGGCGAGAGCACCGTGCTGGCCGATCTGCTCGCCATGGCCCGCGAACGGTGTCACGTGGTCGTCGTCGACACGCCGCCGGGGCTTGGTGCGATCACGCGTCGCGTGCTGGCGGCCAGTCAGCACGTGGTGGTGCCGTTGCAGTGCGAACCGCTCGCGTTGCAGACCACCCCGCAAATTCTGCGGGCGATTCAGGACGTGATCAGCATCAACGACGAACTCACGCTCGAAGGCATTCTTCTCACGATGTTCGAACAAGGGAATCCGGCGTCGGAACGCGTCGTACATTACGTGCGGGAGCACCTTCCGCAGCATCTCGTGTTCGACACACCGATTCCACGTACGCCGGCCACGGCCGACGCCTTCGCCGCCGGTCAGCCGGTCGTCCTGCGGAATCCGGCTGACGCGGCGAGCCAGGCCTACGTGAACATCGCGACGCGGCTGGCCGAGCGCTTCGCGTGACATCATCAGTCCGCGCGCGTCGTCGCGCCAGTGCGTTCATCATTACGGCCGTCCTCGCCGCCACCGGCGTCGGCAGTGCGTGCGCCGAAGTCGGCCTCGGTCCGAACGAAGCCGCGGCCATCGAACTCGACCCCTTCCCGTCACCGTCAGCGGTCGTGGGCGACACGCTGCGCAACATCGATGGCATTGTTGCGCCGGTGCGCGCGCGCGTGTTCAACGTGCGCGGTGAGCAGATCGCCGATGCGATGCCGCGATACTTGTACGCCGACGCCAATATCGACTCGGCGCTCGCGATCGATTCCGCCACCGGGGTGGTCGTCGCGAAGTCGCTCGTCTCGGGGGACAAACGGATCGCAGCACGCATCGGCGCATCGCTCCAGGTCCTGCGTGGCCTTCGCATCGTGACCCGCCCGGATTCGGTGGATGGCGCGAGCCTCAGAGACATTCTCGGCACCAGCCTGCCAGACACCGGCCGCCGTGGTCTCGACGCCAACTCGACGAAGACGCTCTCCGTCACCGTACGGCACATTGAAGCCAGGGCGGTCACCGGGGTGCGGTCGTGGCCCGTCCGCTTTCAGTTGCTGACGCCGGCCAATCCCACCAACGACACGATGGCTGCCGCCTATTTGGTGGACGATCAGGGGCGCGCCAGCACGATCGACACCACCGACGACAGCGGCGTCGCTGGACGGCGTGTGCGCGTGCGCGCGCTTCAGTTTCCAACGGGGGCAGCGGTCGAGTCCCTCGTGGTTCGCGCCACCGTGACCTACAAGGGGAAGTCGCTCAAGGGATCGCCGGTGCGGCTCACGGCCCCCGTGCGTCGTGGGTCCGGTTCGTCCTGAGGACTCCCGCCAGATGGCGTCCGGGCGCAATTTCACTGCATCCCACCTGGCGTCGCTCCGGTTCGTCATGCCGATGCGCCTCCGCCCTGCTTTTCGCTCCAGTCGGAGATGGCGATGACTTCGGTCGCGGCTGATTCCACCCCTGCCTTGAACCTGACGATGAACGGCGTCCCCGCCTCGTCACGCTATGCCTCCGGCGGCCCACGGCCGCCGCACGGCACAATCAACGCGCTGTTCTTCGACGCCGTCGAGCGATTCGACCGGACCGACGCGCTGAGTACGAAAGTGCGCGGTGCGTGGGAGCCGATGTCTCACCGCACGATCATGGAGCGCGTGCGCCGTACGGCGCTCGGCCTCGCCGACATGGGGATCGTGGCGCAGGAGCGCGTGGCGATTCTCTCGGAGAACCGCCCCGAGTGGCTGATTGCGGATTATGCCTGCATCTGCAGCGCAATCACGGATGTGCCCATTTATCCCACACTCCCCGCCGAACAGCTGCCCTATCTGCTGAACGACTCGGGAGCGCGTGCCATCTTCGTATCCAACGCGGATCAGGCAAAGAAGGTCGCGTCAATCCGCCATGACGTGCCCGGCCTGCAATGGATCATCGGTTTCGCGGCCACCAAGGCTGACGGCTGTGACTTCACCCTCGCCGAGATTGAAGCGAGGGGCGCGGCCCTCGACAACGCCGAGCGCGCCACGACTTTCAAGCGTGATGCGTTGGCGGTGACACCCGATCAGCTGGTGACGCTGATCTATACGTCGGGAACGACAGGCAATCCGAAAGGCGTGATGCTGACGCAAGACAACCTGTACTCGAACGTCATCGCCACGAAGACATCGCTGCAGGTGAGCACGAGCGACTTGGCGCTGAGTTTCCTTCCGCTCAGCCACATTTTCGAACGCACCGGCGACTACTTCCTGTTCGCGAACGGCGTGCGCATCGCGTACGCCGAATCGATCGACACGGTGCCGGCGAACATGAGCGAAGTGAAGCCGACGATGATGATGTCGGTGCCGCGTCTGTACGAGAAGATCTACGCGCGCGTGGTGGAAAACGCGCTTGCCGGCGGCGCCCTCAAGCAGCGCATCTTTTTGTGGGCGAAGAGCGTTGGAGAGCGATGGGCCGACGAGAAGTTGGCGGGACGCGAACCGTCCGGCCTGCTCGCGATGCAGTACGCCCTCGCGCAGAAGCTGGTGTTCTCGAAGCTCAAGGAGCGGACCGGCGGCAATCTGCGTTTCTTCGTGTCCGGCGGCGCACCGCTCTCACCCGACATTGCGAAGTTTTTCTACTCAGCCGGCCTGATCATCCTCGAAGGCTACGGCCTCACGGAAACCTCACCGGTGATCTCGACCAACACGTTCGAGCACTACCGACTGGGCAGCGTCGGCCGTCCGATCCCCGGGGTGGAAGTCATGATCGCGGCCGACGGGGAGATTCTCTCGCGGGGGCCGCACATCATGCGCGGCTACTACAATCTCCCTGAGGCCACGACGGACGCTATCGACGAGGCGGGATGGTTCCACACCGGTGACATCGGTGAACTGACCGACGGCTTCCTGTACATCACCGACCGCAAGAAGGACATCATTGTGACGGCCGGCGGCAAGAACATTGCGCCACAGCCGATCGAGAACATGCTCCGGATGAACAAGTACGTGTCCCAAGCCGTGATGATCGGCGACAAGCGTCGGTTTTCGGTCGTGCTCATCGTGCCGGAGTGGGATCAGCTCGAGCAGTGGGCGGCCTCGCAGAGCATCGTCTGGACCAGCCGCGCCGAGCTGCTGGCGCTGCCGGCGATCAACGCGAAGATGGGCCAGGAAGTGAAGACCCAGCTGGCCGGCTTGGCGAGCTACGAGACACCGAAGAAGATCGCGCTGCTAGAACACGACTTCAGTGTGGAGCGCGGCGAACTCACGCCGACGCTCAAGGTCAAACGCCGCGTGATCGACAAGACGTACAAGCCGCTCATCGACGGCCTCTACGAGGAGTAGGCGCTAGCCGATGACATCAGGCGCGCGTCGGCGGAGCTCCACGAGCCCGCTGGCGCGCGTTGTCGTTTCAGCGACCCATTCGGTCGCATCACGCGCGAGCTCGCGCATCCCCGCGGGAACCGGCGCCTCTGCCGGCGCCACCAGGTGTCCGCCGAGTCGCAGCGCCCGCGCAGCACTCTCGAGAAACGGAGATGTGGCGTGTGCTGCATCGACGGCGATCGCGGCCAGCGTTTCTACGCCAAGCGGGAGCCGGTCGGCCACCACGATGCGGGAGACGCCTGGGCCGGTGATCGTCGGGCCACCGTTGATGAGCAGCTGCGGTGCCGACACGAACGAGGCCAGCACGCCACTCGCCGCCGCGTGACGGCCCACCAGCCCCACCGGGAGCTGGCTCTCCGCCACACCCAACAGCGCCGCCAGCCGCAGCACCATGTCGCTGGTGTACGGCTCGGTCGACCATGTGGGCGTGTGGCGCGCGAGTGGTGCGAGACCCGCGAAGTGCGCCACGCCGTCGTCGATACGAAACTCCGCACCGCACACCGGACAAGCGAGTTCCGCCACGAGCAGCGTCGGACCGCTGGCCTCCAGCACCATGGCCACGAGCCAGCTTTCCTCGTGCGTGCCGGGACAGCGCAGGGCATCGAGCAGATCGCGTTGCATATCGGAAGCTAGCGAGGGAGGTGCTGCTGTTCCGACGCAGGGACGGTTGCCGCTGCCGGCTTGAGATACCGGTCGTACCATCCGAGCAACCGACTGTGCCAGTCGGCAAACTCGGCGGCGTTCGTCATGGGAATGCCGTGTCCGCCGTTCGTGTAGTTCACCCACTCCACCGGCTTGCCAAGCCGACGCAGCGCGAAATACATCTCGCGCGTGTTGATCGCCGGCACATTGTGATCCTCGCCGCCCGTAACCAGCAGCAACGGCGTCTTGATCCGATCGGCGAACATCACCGCGCTGTGCTGCACGTACTTCTGCGGCTGCTCCCACATCGTGGCACCGATGCGATCCTGCGTTTTCTCAGCGGCGTTGACATTGCGCACGCCGAGCCGCGGCGAGTCGGTGTAGAACGACACCAGATCGACCTTACCCGAGATATTGATTGCCGCCTTGAAACGATTGGTTTGCGTGATGAGCAGATTGGTGGCATAGCCGCCGTAGCTCGTGCCGTGCACGCCCAACTTGCTGCTGTCGGCGATACCCAGTTCGATCAGCTTGTTGGCGCTTGCCGTGACACCCTTCAACCAGGCTTCGCCCGGATAGCCGGTCTCGAAGGTCACCGACGGTTTCATCACCGCGTACCCGCGACTCGCCAGCAGCATGGTCGTGGCATCGAAGCCATCGTCGAAGAAGTCTTCATACACGCTGAAGACGGTGGGCAGTGCGCGCCCACCACCGGCCGGCATCGTCAGTACGCCAAACTGCGCTCGGCCGTCGGCATCGAGATACTCGACCAGTTTCGTGCTGGGCAGGGCGCGTGAGGCCAGTTGGGGATTGGATTCCACCAGACGCTTCGGCGCGAACATCACGGCATCACCAACCCAGAGGTCAGCCGGGCGGCCGTTCTCGCCGATCATGACGGCCAGGCGCGCGCCGTCGGGGCTCAGCTTCGGCGCGCCATACAGGCGGCCGTCGCGCACGAGTGTGTCGATGCGGTTGGTGGCGAGGTTCACGCGAAGCAGCGCGCGGTCCCACGTGGTTCGCGACGACATGCTGACGAGCAGTGTGCGTCCGTCTCGACTCCAGTCGGCGAGCGCAAAGCGCGGTCCGCGGATGGTGTCGGTCACCGCCCCGATCGTGCGACGTGCGCCGTCTGCAGCGCGAACCAGGTGCAGCCCCGTGTGCGATGAGACGACGACATCCGCTCCAGACGGCGAAAAGCCTGTCAGCGTGAAACGCTCGACGTCGTTGCCGCGCGTACTGTCACCACGCGCGCGCGGCGCAGGGCCGATCAGCCGTCGAGGCGTCGTATCCGTGAGGCTCGCGAGATAAATCGCACCGTCACGGGCAAACGCATACCGATCGCCGTCAGCAGCCTGAAGGACGGTGACACCGCGCAACGAGGCAAAGACGACGCGTGCGCTGTCGCGCCGGAGGCGCGTGAGCAGACGGGATTCGTTACTGGGTCCTCCCTCGTAGTTCGTCTTGGCGTTGCGATCTTCGCGCCAGCTGATACGCTGGCCGTCGGGCGAGGCGTTCCAACTCGTGATCTGCGACGCGGGGACGAGCGTGTCGAGGCGCGCCGAGGACGGCGTGAGCGCCACCACGATGGCACGATTGCCGAGGCGACGCAGTACGTCCCACGCGAGAAACGGTTCGGTGCCGACCTGCACCGAGATCGGCCCCCGCACGAGCGAGTCGAAGCGCGCGCGGACTTCGGTTAACCACTGCCGTTCCCGGATGGACAGCAGGAGCCGTCCGTCGTCGGTCCAGGACAGATCGCTGTTCTCCGCCAGCCGTGCGCCAGCGAGCGCCTGCACGCGCAGCTTTCGGGTAGCGACCTCCCAGATCAACAACTGCGGAGTGGTGTCACGGGTGGCGATCGCGAGGCGCTCGCTCTGCGCCGACCAGGCGAGCGTCCCGATCGTGCGCGGCGTGCTCAGGATGGCCGTCGTGTCGCCGGTCGCGGTGTTCAGGAGCAGCAAACGGGAAGGCGCCGGACGCGTGTAGCTCGGATCGCCATCGCGCGCCGCAACAAACCCCAGACCGTCACCTCGGCGGGCAATCCGCACCACCAGCCACTTTCCATCGGGCGAGTAGTCCCCGGCCGAGACCGTCCGTACGTCGAGCAGGTCGGCGGGCGTGAGGGCGGCAGATGGCGCGGCGGATGGAACTGCGCCCTGGGCGCGTAGCATCGAGGGGCCTACGACGGCCGCCAGGGCCAGCATACCCCTGGTGGCGGCCGTGCGGAGCGTGCGGTGCGGGCGTACGGTCAGAAAGACGGGCATGGTCGGTTGGGAGAGTCGCACGGAGACATTCAGGCGGGCGTACCGCCATGAAGGTGCAACCGATGGGAGGGTTCGGCGAGTCGCCGGCCGCCCAATCCCGTTCGTGGCGCCGGTCAGGTCCGACTGATGCGGAGTTCGTCGACGTTGACGTGGGACGATCGGGTCACGGCCCAGAGCACGGCGTCGGCCACATCCTCGGGGCATAGCATCGCCGCCCGCGGCGGGAAGCCCGGCGTGTTGTCCGGATCGATCGGATCCCAGATCGGTGTATCCGTTGCCGACGGAGCAATCAGCGTGGCGCGGATACCGCTCCCTCGGAGTTCCTCGCGCAATACTTCGTGCAGCGCGCGGGCGCCGAACTTGCTGGCCGAGTAGGCGCCGTTGCCGCTGTAGATGCTGCGATCGGCGACCGAACCGATCGTGATGACGTGCCCCTGCCCGACCGCCCGCATACGCGGCACGAAGGCATGCAGGAATCGAAACGGCGCGATCAGGTTGGCCTGCAGCGCCTGCTCGAAGATGGCGGGATCGGTACGTTCGATGGCGCCGATCGGAAAGACGCCGGCGTTGTTCACCAGGATCATCGGTCCGTCCGCCTCGTACTCGCCGATGACACCAACCGCACGGGTCACCGCGTCGGCGTTCGTGACATCACACGGCACGGCGACGGCACCGCGCCCGAGGACGGTGGCGACCTGTTCAAGATCACCGGCGGAACGGGAAATCAAAAAAACGCGCGCGCCAGCCGCGGCGAGCGCACCGGCCACAGCACGACCGATGCCACGTGTTGCACCCGTGACCACGGCCGACGCACCGCGGAGCATCAGAACGGTGCCGACGGACCGTGGGCCAACCGCAGGAATTCGCTTCGCGTCTTGGGGTCGTCGCGGAACTGCCCTCGCAGCGACGACGTGATGGTGCGCGAACTCTGCTTCTCGACGCCGCGCATCATCATGCAGAGGTGTACGGCTTCGATCACGACGCCGACACCCTTGGGCTGCAGCACGTCGTCGATCGCGTTGGCGATCTGCTCACCGAGGCGCTCCTGCACCTGCAGGCGACGCGCGAACACTTCGACCACACGCGGCAGTTTGGACAAGCCCACGATCTTGCCGTTGGGGATGTACGCCACGTGCACCTTGCCGAAGAACGGGAGCATATGATGCTCGCACATCGAGTACATCTCGATGTCACGCACCATCACCATATTCTCGTGATTCTCCTCGAACAACGCGTCACCGATCACCTGACGGGCATCGAGGTCGTAACCACGGGTCAGCCACGCCATCGACTTCACGACGCGACTGGGTGTCTTGAGCAGTCCATCACGAGAGGGATCCTCGCCGAGCATCTCGAGCTGTCGCCGGATGAGCCCTTCGAATTCCACCTGCGTTGCGTTGTCCGTCTCCATGTCGTCGGGATCGACCGCCGCCACGCCTACGCTCGCCGCCAGAGTCGGTCGGATCACGTTCTTACTCCCCTTCGTAGTCGACATAGTTGTTCTCGGTTTCCCAGAGGCGCAGCCGCACCAGTTTTCCAGGCGCCACGACCGGCTCCAGCACGCGCCACATGCCAACGACGACGTTCTCCGTTGTCGGATTGATATCCTGCATGTAGGGCACGTCGATATTGAAATTGCGATGGTCGGTCACGCTCACCACGTGCCGCTCGACGGTGTCGCGCAACTGCCCGAGGTCGATCACATAGCCGGTGCGCTCGTCGATCGGCCCTTTGACCGAGACTTCGAGCTTATAGTTGTGACCGTGCCAGTTCGGATTGTTGCACTTGCCGAACAGACGGGTGTTCTCCTCGTCGGAGAGCGCCGGATTGTGAACGCGGTGGGCCGCATTGAAACGCAGGAGTCGCGTCGCGGTAACGATAGGCATATCGGACAAACGACCCGAATGGGGGAGAGGTTCCATCCCCAAACCCGTTTCCCTTGCGCGCGCCGGGAAGGCAGCCCACAACGGCGGCGCGGTTGGGGACGAGCACAGGAACGCCCCGCCAACGGGCGGGGCTTTCGCACAAGTTGCGGAACGAAGAGGAGGTCTTGAAGCCCAAAGAATACTGATAAAGTCCTCACCACGCGGTCGCCTTCCCCGCACTGGGGCATGACGTGAACGCAGTCTGTCAGACCTTTTCTTAGGACTTATCGGCTCAAGAGGTAATTCTCTCCGCCCCGCATACGGATTGGGTATCGACCATAGGGGGCCGCACCACACGCGGATATTGTACATCGTGCGCCACGGCGCGCGCAATGCGAGATTACGGCATGGATTTCTACATGCTTGCCGGAATCGTGATGCTCATCGCGTGGGGCGGTATCACGTATACGACCGACGCCCCCGGTTGGATCCACCTCATGCTCACCGGTGGTGTCTTCCTCGTGATCTGGCGCATCGTCGTGCGCGACACCCCCGCGGGTCCGAACCAGAAGCGCTAACCCCGCGGTCTCAAATCTCCCAATTCGAGAGCACCATGCCCTCGGTGGGAGGGACTTCGTTCCAACCGTAGGCGCTCATCCGCAAATCCGTCCAGCGCACCCGCGCGCCCAGCGCGACGAGTGTCCGGTACGCGTCGGGGTAGTCGCCCTGCAGCCGGATCGCCACACGTCGTGTTCCGGTTCGGCGCGCCAGATCAGCGAGACTGCCCAGGAACGGCGGCAGGCCGCTGCGCCTGGCCAGCACGAGCTTGAGCACGCGGAGTTCGTCCCGCGTCCGCCCCTCGACTAACGGCACGGTGTGACAGACCGCAAATCCGGTCGGCGCCTCGAGCGGCCCCATCAGCATAGTGTCACCCAGCGCGAGACGATCAGTGAGTTCGAGCTCGTGCGTAAAGTCGTACCCGGGCATGACCCGCTTCGTGAGATCGCGACACGCAGCAATCGCGGCGGCCTGCTCGAGCGACGACAACTGCGACAGCAAGATCGGCCCGCGCTCGCCCAAGGCCGCATCCAGCGTCAGCGTGACCGTGAGATGGCCAGGGACGAAACCGAGATTCGAGTAGAACCCGATGTTCTCCATCGTCCGAGGCATCGTCTCCAGTCCGATCACCTTCACCGACTGCGTGCGCAGCCAGCGCATGCCGCTTTGGACGAGGATCTTGCCCAGTCCGGCGCCCTGGCAGTCGGGGCGGACGCACAGCGGCCCCATCCAGCCTTCGGTGCCGGAGTGATGCACGATGTTGAATGCGGCAATGCGCCCGCGTTCGTCGCGCCAGCACAGCGCACCGTCACCGGCACCCTCGATGGCATAGCGCCAGATCGCCGGGTTGAGCGGCGGCACGCGCACGCCGGTCATGCCATCCTTCCGATAGCGCTCCGTGAACGCGTCCGCGAAAACCTCGTTGAGCTGTGGAATGTCCTCGACCGTGGCAACGATCGGCCCCTCGAGCGGTCGGGCAGTGCGCCACGGACGCGGCGGCGGCGTCATGCCTCCGCCAGCGTGAGCGGGCCGCGACGGTCGGCCCCGAGCAGCTCGTCGTCAAGCGGTTCATCGGGCATCACCGGCGCGCTGGTGTGCACGACACTGCAGCCACGCGTCTCGTCGAAGCGGACCAGCAGCACGCGATCGAGTCCTTCCCGTACCTGCTCGATGTGCGTGATCACGATGACTTGCTCGAATCGATCAT
>JBBARJ010000046.1:0-1311 GCA_040399825.1 Gemmatimonas sp. | reverse complement strand
CCTTCCCGTACCTGCTCGATGTGCGTGATCACGATGACTTGCTCGAATCGATCATGCAGATGGCGCAGGAGTTCGACCACATTCGCCCGACGCGTTTCGTCGAGTGACCCAAACACTTCGTCGAGAATCAGCAACGAGAACGCCTGACCGGCCCGTTCGGCGATCATCTGCGAAATCGCCAGACGCAGCACGAGATTGCACAGGTCCTCCTCACCGCCGGAGATGACGGGCTTGGGCAGCCCCTCCTCCATCACAAGCACCTTGTAGTCCTCGTCAAATTCCAGCGCACTGTACCGCCCGTCGGTCAGCCCATCGAGAAATCCGCTGGCGATCTCGGCCAGCTCCGGGCGCAACTGGAAGTTGAGATCGGTACGCAGGTCGGTCAGCGCGCGATCGAGCTCATCGTGCAGCTGCTTATCGTTTTCGAGGGCGTCGAGTGTTTCCTGCAGACGCGCAAGATCGCGCCGGCCCTGCTCGGCGCTGTCGAGCGCGGCCCGCGCCCGCTCCGCTTCGCCCGCCGCGCTGACCGCATCGAGCTCGGCCCGACGGGCATCGGCCGCGGCACGCTCATGGGCGTCACGGACACGCTGATACGATATGTCATCCATCCCGAGCGCGGTGCGTTGCCGCTCGAGCTCAACGACGTGGGAGCGCGCCGTGTCACGCACCGCCGTGACGCGCAACCGCTCGGTGCGCGTGACGTCCTCACGCTCCACGAGACCGCCCACACGCGCGGCCTTCGTTTCGAGTTCCTGCAATCGCACGACCTCGTCCCGCAACGCACGATGCCGCTGCGCGTCGTAGCCCAGCGGCAGCGCCGCCAGTTGCTCCGTCGCCTGCGCGAGTCGTGCGGCAAGCTCGGTCCGCGAGTCCGCCACCTGCGTGGCCTCGACCAGCGCGTTCTGAATGCGCAGCAGCCTCCGCTCGGCGGCCGACAGCTCCGTCTGCATGGTGCGACGCTGCTCGTCCAGCAGTTCAATGGCCGCCGGCATGGCGGCCAGCTGCTCGACGCGCTGCCGGTAGTAGTTGCCGTCGATGCGCACGGTCTCGATCTGCTCATTGAGCAGGTCGAGCACGCCACGATATGACGCGCCAAGCGGCCGACCACACGTCGGGCAGGGGGATTCTTCGCCGAGTCCCTCGAGCGTGTCACGCTGCTCGGTCAACTCGGCGTACTGCCGCCGGAGGGCGTCGAGACGCGTCTCCGCCTCCTGTCCATCCCTCGTCCAGGCTTTACTCTCGGCGTCAAAGGTCCGCTCCACCTCGGTGAGCGTGCCGCGCAGCGTGACGATCTGCTGCTGCGTGTCGCGC
>JBBARJ010000045.1:0-15421 GCA_040399825.1 Gemmatimonas sp. | reverse complement strand
TGCCGACTGATACCACGGCCTCGATGGCGCTCGACTTCACGGTCGAGCATGGGCTCGCCGCGTCGCATCTGCCCGCTCCGATGCTAGAGGCGAGCACCGATCTGATGGGGCTCGAACTGGACGACGCGCTGGCCGATGCGTTGGTCGACGTGCCGACACGCCGGCCGTCACGCGAACTCGACCACCCCGTCCCGTCGCGTCTCGAGGAACCGGCGCCCGCCGTGCAGGAGCCGCTCTCGGCGCTCAACGCCCCGCTGCGCCAACCGGTACGGCACGCGGAGCCACCGATGGTTCACCGCTTCGGACCGCCGCCGGCCACGCTGGTCACGCCTAGCGACCCGTCTGAGCCGATGCCGCCATTGCCGACGATGCCGGCACCGATGCCGCGGGCCCCGTTGCGCGGGCCGGAGGCGCCGGAGGTGGCCAGGGCGAGTCGGCCGAGCGCCGCGCGGAGCGTTCGCCCGCCGATGCCCGACCGGCAGCGGAAAGCGGAGGGAGGGAGCCGCGTCGGGCTGATCGTGGGCGGGGTCGCGGCGGCCGTGGCGGCGGGTGGCGCGGTGTGGTGGTTCCTGCTGCGTTGATGACGACTCCCGGACAGCAGGGTGCGACGGCGCGACCCGACACGGTACTGCTCGTGGGCCCGGGTTGGCTCGGCAAGGTCGCCGCGGCGCATTTGGCGGCGCGGGGCGCGACCGTGGCCACCCTCCAGCGTAGCGTCCCCGTCTCCACCAGCCCCGACGTTACCGCCCTGACCGGGGACATCGCCGACGCGGCGCGTGGTCCGGAGCAGCTGGCGGCATTGCTGACCGTCGTGCGGTCCGCCCTCCCCGAACCGATCGACCACCTCGTGGTCTGCGTCGCCCCGTCACGCGCCCGCGGCGACGACTACGCCATCTATCCGCAGGCCGCCGCCGGTGCCGTCGCGCTGGCGAACGCCCTGGACATCCGCTCGGTGCTGTACGTGTCCAGCACCGGCGTGTACGACCGGCAGGATGGCAGCGAAGTGACCGAGCAGAGCGAGATCACCCCGCACGACGCGCGGGTGCAGGCGTTATACGATGCCGAACAGCGCATCGCGAGGGTGGCGCACCATGCCGACGCGACCGTGCACATCGTGCGCGCGGCCGGGCTGTACGGCCCGCAGCGTGATCCGGCCGCACGCTTCGCCGACCCCGCCTTCGCGGCCGGCGACGTGTGGTGCAACTTCTCGTGGCGCGACGACGTGATCTCGGCCATCGCCCATCTGCTGCACCACGACCGCGCACCCGGCGCGCGCATCTTCAACTGCGCCGATGGCACCCCGCTGCGCTCGTCCGCGATCGCGGCCACGCTCACCGGTCGCACCACGCACGCGTCCGAGGATCGCGCCCCCATTGATCGCGCCCCCATCGATCGCGCCGCCCCGGTCCGCAGTGGCCGCAGCAACCAACGCATCAACGTCGACGCGTTGCTGGCCACCGGATGGCGTCCCGCCGCGCCCACGGTTTACGACGGGCTTCGGCTGCTCGGCCATTCGGTGCCGCTCGCCGCGGCAGCATCGTGAGCACCATGGGCGCGCAGCCCTATGGGCCCGAGACGGCCGCCGTGCGCCGATTTCTCGTGCGCCTCGCCGGACTCGGTGCCACCGATCGCGCGGCCGTCGTAGCGCGCTACGAGACCATCGCCGCGACCCGTGCCTACGAGGCCGCCGATGCGCGATTGGGGGAAGTGATCACCCGAAGTGGCCGCGACGAGGCCCGTGATGCCCTCAGCGGCCCGCTCCTACAGTTGGTGAAGCGACCCACGCCGGATGCGCCACCGGCCGCCGATGCCGAGGGCGAGATCGCACTCGAGCCCATCGCCGAGCCGGCGCTGGCCGCGCTGCTGGCGCTGATGGTGCGCGACCTGCTGGACGACGCGACCGTGCAGCTGCTGACCGACGCCTTCGCCGACACGATCCCTCCGGGCTGAACAACCCGGAGCGATCGCCGCCTTACGAGACGGTGTCCGCCCGCGGTTCGGCCGCCAGCGTAAAACGCGGGATGATGGCCTCGAACGACGAACCGTCGTCGCGCACGAAGCGATACGCGCCCTCCATCCATCCCTGCGGCGCCTTGAGCACGCAGAACGAGCGGTACTCGTGCACCTGACCGGGCAGCAGATGCGGCTGTTCGCCGACGACACCTTCGCCTTCCACCACCGTATCGCCCACCGACTCATCGTGAATCAGCCAGCGACGCGTACGCAGCTGCGACGCCTGTTCACCGACGTTCTCGATGCGGATGTGATACGCAAACACAAAATGGCCCAGCATCGGGTTCGAGCGGTCGCGCAGATACGACGGGCGCACCGTTATGCGAATGCCCGAGGTCATGCGGTAGTAGAACGGAATGGGATCAGGGTGCATCAGCACGGCCTCGAGCAGGGGTCGACGACGAACCGGACACACCGGTGCGCGTCGGGAACGTAACGGTGACAGGTGAACTCTCGGTACCCACGCGATTGAGCGACACCACCGACACCGCGGTCGGGGAGGTGCCCTTCGGAACGGCCCACGACGTGGTCGATCCCGACACCACCATCGTAATCCACGCGGTGTCGGTGCGCAGCCGGATGGCATACTGCCAGGGGACCGCCGTACCCGTGGCACGCAGCAGCAATCGCGTACCCGTCGAGGTCTCGGCGAGACGCACGATGGGGAGCGGCGGCGCGGCCGCCTTGAGCCATGGCGTGGCCGGGACCAGCGCTGGCGCCGCGTAGGGGCCGACCAACAACGTATCGTTCATGCCGGCCTGATTGGTCAGGAACGATTTCATGCTGAAGTGCACGTTCCCGGTGGCTCCCTCCTGCTCCCGCGTGACGCGGATCTGCTCCACCAATTCGCTCACCGAAAACGCACCGGAGCCCGCGCCACCGGCGCGCGACGTGAAGTTGCCGGGCCACATGTGCCGACCCAGCACGTTCTCGCCCACCCACCACTCGAGCAAGGCCGGATACGCCTGCTCGCGCCTGGTGGTCGGCCAGTACAGCTGCGGCGTGAAGTAGTCCACCCATCCCTCGCGCAACCACTTCCGCGCGTCGGCGTGCAGCTTCTCGTACGCATCGAACCCGCGCACCTGCGCCGGAAATCCGGGACGCCAGATACCAAACGGGCTGATGCCGAAACGCACCCAGGGTTTGACCTCGTGAATCCCGGTGTGCAGCTCCTGCACCAGGAGATCGACGTTGCGGCGACGCCAATCGGGGCGTTTGAGCGTGCCCCCCTCTCGGCGGTAGCGCTTGAAACTGCGATCGTCGGGGAAGCTGATGGCGCGGCCGCGCTTGTCGTTCTCCGGATACGGATAGAAGTAATCGTCGAGGTGAATGCCATCGACGTCGTATCGCTTCACCACATCGAGCACGACCCGCAACGTGCGCGCGCGCACCGCCGGCTCACCCGGATCCATCCAGAGATAGCCGCCGTATTTTTTGACGAGCTTGGGTGACGTGCTGGCGATGTGCGTTTTGGACAGCGGCGACTTGGCGTCGGTGTGTCGGGCCCGATAGGGATTGAACCACGCGTGCAGTTCAAGGTGGCGTGCGTGCGCTTCCTTGATGGCAAACGCCAGGGGATCCCAGTACGGCACGGGCGCGCGCCCCTGGGCGCCAGTGAGATATTCGGACCACGGTTCGAGCTTGGACGCGTACAACGCGTCGGCCGCCGGACGGATCTGAAAGAGCACCGCATTCAGCTTGAGCGCCGCCGCGCGATCGAGGAGCGCAATGAGCTCCGCCTGCTGTTCGGCGGTGGAGAGCGTGCGCTTGGACGGCCAATCGATGTTGGCCACCGACGCCACCCACACGCCGCGGAACTCGCGCGCCAGCGGCGGCGCCTCGGCGCTGGCCACCGGGAGCACGCGGGCGGGAGCCGAGGCCGATCCGCTCGGCCTCGCCGCCGGCGTGGCAGGCATGGACTCGGGGCGAGCCGACGGCACGGCGGGAGCCGGAGCGGGCACGGGCGGCGGCGAACGACACGCGAGCATCGCCAACACGATCAGCGTTCCCCGCATAAACGTGCGATCGCCGCGACGGATCACGCCAATTCCTTCAGCATGGCGTTCAGCACCGCCCCTGCGCGCTTGGCCGCTTCTGCTATACGCGACTCGGACTGGATGAACGAAATGCGGAAGAACCCTTCCCCGCCGGCCCCGAAGCCTGAGCCGGGGAGTACGATCACGCCGGCGTCTTCACGCAGCCGATCGGCAAACGCCGCGCTGGCGATCCCCTCGGGCAACGGCATCCAGAGATACATCGTGGCACTCGGCACGTCCGCGGCGAAGCCGTTGGCACGGAACGCCGCGACCGCAGCATCACGGCGCGACTGGAACACCGCGACGTTCTGCGGCACGAACTCCGCCCAACTCTCGATGGCTGCGACACCGGCCGCCTGAATGCCCATGTACTGCCCCGTGTCGGTGAACGCTTTCACCTTGGCGAGCGCGGTGGCGATCTCCGGCTTCGCGACCGCCCAGCCACAGCGCCAGCCGGTCATATTGTACGTCTTCGACAACGAGTGGAATTCGATCGCCACCTCGCGCGCCCCGTCGATCTCGAAGATGCTGGGGGGCACGT
The DNA here is from genome assembly GCA_040399825.1 of Gemmatimonas sp. GTDB lineage: Bacteria > Gemmatimonadota > Gemmatimonadetes > Gemmatimonadales > Gemmatimonadaceae > Gemmatimonas. Next base: position 10,831 of record JBBARJ010000045.1, on the reverse strand, counting down.
AGCCGTCGAAGCCCATCTCGGAATACGCGTTGTCGTACACCAGCAGGATATCGCGTTCCCGGCACACCTCGACGACCCGCTCGAGGTAGTCGCGCGGGGCAATGGCCGCGGTCGGATTGTTCGGGTAGTTGAGGTACAGAATCCGTGTGCGCGACAGCACGTCACCGGGGATCTCATCGAGATCCACCAGAAAGTTCGTGCGCGGGCGCAGCGCGTACACGTACGGAGTGGCATCGCTGAGCAGCGTGCCGCCCAGATACGCCTGATAGGCCGGATCGGGAATGATGGCAATGTCACCGGGGCCGGCGAAGGCGAAGGCGATGTGGGCGAGCCCTTCCTTGCTCCCCAGCAGTGGCACGATCTCGGTCATGGGATCCACGCGCTGTCCGAAACGCGTGTGCATCCAGGCAGCGACCGCCTCACGGTAGCGCACCAGCCCCAGCCCGAAGCCGTAGCGTTGCATGGCCGGCACTTCGGCCGCCTGCTGCAACGCGGAGACCGCAGCCGCGGGCGGCGCGAGATCGGCGTCACCGGCACCGAGGTCGATGACATCGACCCCGGCTTCGATCAGCGCCTTCTTGCGCGCCGGAATATGCGCGAGGGGATAGGCGGGAAAGGACGAAAATCGTTGGGACAGGCGCGGCATGACAGTACGGCGAAAGGTCAGTGCGGAATTACGACGTGGGCGGACTGTACTGCGCGTGCTGCGCCTCGATCCAGCTCTTGTGATACGCCGGATCCTCGATCGTCATGGCGAGCTTGGCGATCTTGAGCGGCTTGAAGCTGTCCATCATCACGGCGATTTCATTGGTGTACTTCGCCCCGATGGAGGCTTCCGTACGCCCCGGATGCGGGCCGTGGGCCAGTCCGTCGGGATGATGCGTGATCGAGCCGTACTCGATGCCCTTGCGGCTCATGAACTCGCTCGACGCATAGAACAGCACTTCGTCGGAATCGACGTTGCTGTGGTTGTACGGCGCCGGAATGGCCTGCGGATCGAAGTCGAACGGACGCGGACAGAACGAGCAGATCACGAAGCCGTCGCCCTGGAACGTCTGGTGCACCGGGGGCGGCTGATGAATGCGGCCTACGATGGGCTCGAAGTCGTGGATGTTGAAGATCCACGGGTAGAAATACCCATCCCACCCGACCACGTCGAACGGATGGTGGTCGAGCACGAGTTCGTTGAGCGCATCGTACTGCTTCACGAGAATCGGGAAGTCCCCCATCTCGTCGCGCGGCGCGAGCTGCATGGGCCGACGGATGTCACGCTCCGAGAACGGTGCGCCCTCGAGCATCTGCCCGAAGTTGTTGCGATAGCGCGAGGGCACGCGGACATGACCGCGGCTCTCCATCACCAACAGCTTCGTGGGGCCGGCGGCCAAGTCATGGCGCCAGCGATGCGTGATGTTGCGGTGAATCACGACGTAATCGCCCGACGTGTACGGCAGCTCGCCGTACACGGACTCCAGCACCCCCGAGCCCTCGACCACGTACACCACTTCATCCGCCTGCGAGTTGCGGAAGAAGTGCGTGTCGTTCGTGTCGGGCTCGACATACAGCATCACGATGTCGCTGTTGAACAGCAGCGGCAGGCGATCGAGCGTGGCCGACCCACCGGTGGTCACGCGCGACGTGAGGAAGTGCCGATGACGCAGCGAGGTTTCCGTATCGGCTTCCAGCACGAAGTCGCGCACCTTGCGTGCCGACTTGTACGTGGTGGGCGGGTGCGTGTGATAGAGCAGCGACGAGGTTCCCACGAACCCCTCGTGCCCCATCAACTCCTCGGCGTACAGCCCGCCATCGGGACGGCGAAACACGATGTGACGCTTGCGCGGCACGGAGCCCAGCTGATGGTAAAACGGCATAAATTCCTCAGAGGTTACCGCGCAGTTCCTGTTCGCGTTCGATGGCTTCGAACAGCGCCCTGAAGTTGCCCTTGCCGAAGCTCTTGGCACCCTTCCGCTGGATGATTTCATAGAACAGCGTGGGGCGATCTTCCACGGGCTTCGTGAAGATCTGCAGCAAGTACCCGTCGGGATCGCGATCCACCAGAATGCCAAGCGCGGCCAGCGCGTCGATGTCCTCATCGATCGTCCCCACGCGCTCCTGCAACTCGGCATAGTACGACGTGGGCACCGACAGGAATTCCACGCCACGATCGCGCAGAGCGGTGACAGTGGCCAAGATGTCGTCGGTGGCGAGCGCCAGGTGCTGCGCACCGGGTCCACCGTAAAAGTCGAGGTACTCTTCGATCTGCGACTTCTTCTTGCCCGACGCCGGCTCGTTGATCGGGAACTTGATCTTGTCATTCCCGTTGGCCATCACCTTCGACATGAGCGACGAGTACTCGGTGCTGATGTCGTCGTCGTCGAAGGTCATGAGATTGCGGAAGCCCATCACGTCCCCGTAGTACTGCACCCAACGGTTCATCTGCCCCAACTCGACGTTGCCCACGCAGTGGTCCACGTACTTGAGGCCCACACTCTCCGGCTGATAGCGCGGCGACATTTCGCGGAAGCCCGGCAGGAAGAAGCCGCGATAGTTGCGACGCTCCACGAGCGAGTGAATCGTGTCACCGTACGTGCCGATCGCGGCGATGATCACTTCACCGTGTGCATCGCTGAAGACCTGCGGCTCCTGAATGGCAATGGCGCCACGTTCGACCGCGATCGCGTAGGCGGCGCGAGCGTCGTCGACCCAGAGTGCGTAGTCGCGCACGCCGTCGCCGTGCTTGTGCACGTGCGCGGCGATGGGCGAGTCGGGGCTCAGCGCCGTCGTGAGCACGAGGCGGATCTTCCCCTGCTGCAGGAGATAGCTGGCGCGGTCGCGCACGCCGGTTTCCGGGCCGCGGTACCCGACCAGCTGATAGCCGAAGGCCGAGCGGTAGTAGTGGCTCGCTTGCTTCGCATTGCCGACGTAGAACTCGACGTAGTCGGTGCCATTGATCGGGAACGCATCGTGTGCGATCCCCTGTTCGGGGATAGTCATCGTCGCCATGGAGCAGACCTCAGTTGTGATGGAGGGACAGTCGGGCACGCGAAATCGTGCCGACAGTGGGCAGCCATCTCGAACTCAGATATGCGAACGCGGCAGCGCGCCGATCCAGGCGCGTTGCCGTTGGTCCTTAGCAAGCGGGGTGTAGCACATATTGAAAGATAACCTCCCCGGCCGCCCTCGGGGCTAGAACCGGAGCTCCGGGAGGTCCCGGAACAGCGCCAACGCCGCCGGGTTGGCCAACGCGTCGGCGTTCTTCACCGGTCGGCCATGGACCACCTCGCGCACCGCCAACTCCGTGATCTTTCCGCTGATGGTGCGCGGAATGTCGGCGACCGCCACGATCACCTTCGGCACATGATGCGGACTGGCGTGTTCACGGATGCGCTGGCGGATCGCCCGCTGCACGTCGTCGGTGAGCCGTTCGCCCTCGCGCAGGCGCACGAACAGCACCACCCGCGAATCGTCGCCATCCACGCCGAGTCGCTGCTCGATCACCAGCGACTCCAGAATCGCCGGGATCTGCTCGACCTGCCGATAGATCTCCGCCGTACCGATCCGCACGCCACCGGGGTTAAGCGTGGCGTCGCTCCGTCCGTGAATGACGAGACCGTCGTGCGCCGTGATCTCCGCCCAGTCGCCGTGGCGCCAGACGCCGGGGAAGTACTCGAAATACGCCGCACGATACAGCGCACCGTCGGGATCATTCCAAAAGGCCACCGGCATGCTGGGGAACGGCGCCGTGCACACGAGTTCCCCCGGCGTTTCGCGCACGGGTGCCCCATCATCGCCGAACACGTCCACCGCCATGCCGAGCCCGCGCATCTGCAGCTCGCCGCGATACACGGGGCCCGTGGGATCGCCGAGCGCGAAGCAGCTCACGATATCGGTGCCGCCGCTGATGCTGGCCAGGCGCACGTCGGACTTGATCTGCCCGTACACGAAATCGTAGCTGTGCGCCGCCAGCGGACTGCCGGTGGACAGAATCGCGCGCAGTGACGACAAGTCGAACTGCATGCGCGGCTGCACCCCCTCCTTTTCCAGCACCGACAGATACTTCGCACTGGTGCCGAAAACCGCGAGGCGCTCGGCTTCCGCCATGCGCCACAGGATGTCGGCGGACGGGGCCAGTGGCGCGCCGTCGTACAACACGACCGTGCTGCCAATGGCCAGCGCCGACACCAGCCAGTTCCACATCATCCACCCGCAGGTGGTGAAGTAGAAAATTGCGTCGTCGGGCCCAAGGTCGGTGTGGAGCGCGAGTTCCTTCCAGTGCTGCAGCAAGGTGCCGCCCGCACCATGCACCATGCACTTGGGCAGCCCAGTCGTGCCCGACGAGTACATGATGTACAGCGGATGATCGAACGGCAGACGCACGAACGTCGGCTCGCGGTGCGCGGCGTACTGCGCAAGCACGTCGGTGAATGCCACGGCATTGGGAATGCCCGTGAGCGTCGGTGAGGCGCTCACATACGGCACCACCCACACCGCGGCCAACGACGGCAGCGAGGCCACGATCTCACGCAATCGCTCGAGGCAGTCGATCTGCTTGCCGGCGTACCAGTAGCCGTCGGCGGCAATGATGACCTTGGGGGCGATCTGGCCAAACCGATCGAGCACCCCCTTGGTGCCGAAGTCGGGCGAACACGACGACCACACGGCGCCCAGCGACGTGGCCGCCAGCATCGCGATCACGGCCTGCGGCAGATTCGGTAGGTAGCCCACCACACGATCCCCCACGCCCACACCGGCGGCCGACAGCGCGGCGGCCGTGGCGGCCACCTGCGCGGCCAACTCAGCGAAGCTGAGGCGTTGCTGCGCGCCGTGCTCGTTCCACGACACGATGGCCGTGCCCTCGTCGCGCCGACGCAGCAGATGCTCGGCGAAATTGAGCCGCGTATCGGTGAACCAGCGCGGTCCGTGCTCGGGGTCTGGGGGGGCCATGCGATCGCCGCCCACCAGCACGTCGCTCCACGGCGATTCCGACGCACCGGGCCCATCGGCCATGATCGCGGCCGCCCGCCAAATCTCGGCCCAGAACGACGCCGGATGCTGCACCGACCAGCGCTGCAGCGCGTGCGCATCTGTGACCGACGCATCGACGACACCGCGCGACTGGAGATCGAGCCGGAACCGCGTCAGGGCGGCGCGATCGACGGCCGCCGCCGACGGCGTCCAGATCGGCAGGGCATCCGCGTGCTGTGTGTCCGTCATTTCACTTCGTCACGGGCGAGTTGCACGGTATGACACGTGGCCCCGTGTGACTCGCAGTACCAGCCATGCCGGTCATGAAAAATCAGGTGCGGCGCATCATTGGGCCGTAAACGCACGCGCACCAGATGCTCCACACCCGTCTGTGCGCCCACCACGGTGCGTGGATCGAGCACGTCGACCACCGGCCGCACGGGAAATAAGTCGAGCTGCGGCGGCGCGATCGCCGCCTTGGCCTCGGCGGCGGCCGACGCCGACGCGCGCGCGCTTTTCGCGCGTTTGGGGGCGGGGGCGCGCTCGGGGCGCGTCATCAGTGCGTTGGGGCCAACGGAAGCATCTCCAATGCTCGCGAGGTCGGGCTCGATACGCCAGTCGCCGGACACGTCACGCGTCCATCACCGCGCGCACATCGGGGGCGAGCGTTGCGACGGCGGTATCCCGCGTGCCCCATGACACCACGAAAAACACCAACACCGACAGCACCAGCGCGATCGCCGTGGCGGTCACACCCGCAGGAAAGGTGAACATCTTGAAGTACGCCAGCGACTCCAGCCCGAGCGTGATCACGAGCCCCGTGGCGATCGAGGCAATGGCACCGGCTCGCGTGGCCCCCTTCCAGTTCAGACCGATCGCGAGCGCCGGCACCAGCGTGGAGGCAAACAGCCCCCAGCCGAAGATGCCAAGGAAGGCGACCAGTGTTCCCGACTGTTGCGCGATCAGCGCCGCAACGACAGTGAGCACCACCGTCCAGATCCGTCCCCAGCGCAGCTCGTCGGCCACCCGCGTACCGAAGGCCAGCGGGAGGTCGTGCGTGAGGGCGGCCGATCCGATGCTCATGAAGGAGTTCACCGTGCTCATGATCGCGGCGGCGACGGCCGAAAAGACCACGGCGGCGAGCGGCAGTGGCGTGTAGCGCAGCAGGAACGTGGGCGTAGCGTCGTCAGCCGTGGCCAGTGGCGTCGCGCCCCCCGCGAGCACGAGCGCCTTCATGGCGAGGCCCACGCCCACGAACAGCAGCAACGTGAGGAACAGCGCGCACGTCATGAGCAGCGGAAACCACTTGAGCTTCCGCGGATCACGCAGCATAAAAAACTTGTGCACTACGTGCGGCTGCCCGAGCGCCCCCAGGCCGAACACGAAGAAGAACGAGAGCGCGGCCAGTGGCGTGAGCTTGCCGAAGGGGCTCAGGATGGCCGGATCGTGCAGCATGATCGTGCGCGACATCGCCTCCAGTCCGCCGCCGCTGTGCAGCGCGAACAGGAACACCAGGGCCGACGCGACGGCCATCAGGATGCCCTGAAAGACGTCGTTGTAGATGCCTGCCAGAATCCCGCCCGACACCGAATACGCCAGCACGATCGCGGCACCGATCCAGATGGACGTACCGCGTCCCAGCTCGAACGTGGCGTCGAGCACGAGGCCGAGGGCGAGCAGGTTGGTGGCCATGTATCCCACTGTGGCGAGCACAATCGCGAGCGCGGCCAGCCCCTGCGCCGTCGGCGATTGGTAGCGCACGCCGATCGCATCGGGCACCGTAATCATCTCGCGCACTTCCGCTAGCAGGCGCAGGCGCTTGGCCAGCACCCACGCGCCCATCGAATTCGTGAGCGCTGCCGGCAGCACGATGAACACGGCACCGATGCCGACCGAATAGACCAGCCCCGGCCCCCCGATGAAGGCAAATCCCGAGAGGGTGGCCGCCATGGCCGAGATGGCCAAGGTGAAGAGCCCGATCCCCTGCCCGGCCACGAAGAAATCGGCCGCCGATTTCGTTTTGCGCGCGGCGTAGATGCCAATGACGGCCACGATCACGAAGTACGCGATCGCAACGCCACCGATCACCGGCTTCGCATTCGCCGGGATGGTGCCCGCCTGCAGCAAGCACAGCGACGTCACATGGACTCCATGCTCGGCTCGCCGTCTCGCGCATCGTCGTCACGCGCATCGTCGTCACGCGCACCGTCGTCACGCGCACCGTCGTCACGCGCACCGTCGTCACGCGCACCGTCGTCACGCGCACCGTGCGATCGCGCCGCACGGACGCGGGCGAGATCCTCATCGGACAGCGTGAGCGCGTCGAACGTAAAGGCGTAGGCCAGCGGCAACACGAACAGCGGCAGCAGCCCCACGCCGTACAGCACCACCGTCGCGCGGCGCGGCAGGCCAAGCCAGTACCGACCATTGACCGTGTCGGGCGGGAGCTGCAGCGCCAGCAGGAAGCCACCGCCCACCAGCACGAACACCAGCAGGATCGGCCACTTCAACGTTCCGAGGGCGCGCGACCCGCGTGCGGCGCCGAGCACCATGGTGGCGATCATGCACACCGGCACGGCGACTGCCATGAGATACGGCCCCACCTTGCCCAGCGTGTGGGGGAAGAACGCACTCACGTAGGCCGCGCCGATCCCGAGCGTGCCCAGCACCACGCCCGAGAGCGCGAGGGTGGCCGGAGTCGTCGGTATGCGCGTCATGGCGGTGCAACATGTTCGGCGAGGGGGCACCGGCAAACCCCCACGTTGAGATTCCCCGGTCCCAGTGGGGTACTCCAGTGGGGTACTTTGGATGTAATGGCTCTTCACGATCCCTCCGCCGGTTCGCCGGCCGCGACGCATCCGCCGGGACGTCGGCAGCGTCGCCCGTGGGTGCGGCTGCTGGTCGCCCTGACCAGCAGCACGGCTCTGGTGGGCACCGCCGCGCTGGTGGCGGCGGCGGCGATCGTGCCGCCGATCGGGGCCCGTCGCACCGCCCGCGAGGCCGCGCAGCAGGAGGTCGCCTCGCAGCTGAGTGCCGACGAGCGCGTGGTGGCGCGGGCCTTCGCGTCGCAGCGGCGCTGGACCGACATGTGGCGCGAATCGTTCGGGGTGGTGGTCGCCACCGACCGTCGCCTGCTGTATGTCGGCGCGCCACCCACGCCGTTGCTGCGTCCGCGCGAAGACGGCCCCACCGAACTACTGGTGGAGAGCTACCCGTACGACGCCGCCTTCACCCTCGAGCCGCGCACGCTGTTCCGCGGATACATGCGCGGTCTCGTGCTGCGCACGCCGGCGGCCCAGGTGGACTTCATCGTGGACGACGGCTCGTGGGCAACGGCGTTGATGGTCTCGAAGGCCAGTGCCGCCGCCAGAAAGTCCGTGACCCGCGACGAAGAGGAGTTGAGCGCCACCACCCGCGCCCCGTCCGCGCCGGCCGAGCGCTACGTGGTGTACATCGTGCAGCGCGGCGAGACGCTGACCGGGCTCGCGCGCCGTTTCCGCACCTCTCCGGACGTACTCCGACAGCTCAACCAGCTGCCAACCGACGCGATCAACGTGGGGCAGCGGCTACGCGTGCCAAAGGTGGACGTCGACACGGTGCCGTAAGGGTCGCGGCCACCTCTGCGCACTCTGCCCCTCCGCGTGGTCTGTTCAACGACCGTGGGGCACTACACGAACGGAACCGATCACGCCGAGTACGCAGAGGCGCAGAGACCGCAGAGGGGCACGCTCGTATCGACGCTACCTCAATATTCTCGTGGTCTCTTTCTGACTGTGTGATCCGTGTTCCCGGACGTCGCATCCGTGCAACGAGGACCTGATCACGCAGCGCGAACGCGCAAGTGCGACGGCTTTCACCTCTGCGTGCTCTGCGCACTCTGCCCCTCCGCGTGGTCTGTTCAACGACCGTCGGCACCACACCAACGGAACCGATCACGCCGAGCACGCAGAGGCGCAGAGACCGCAGAGGGGCACGCTCGTATCGACGCTACCTCAATATTCTCGTGGTCTCTTTCTGACTGTGTGATCCGTGTTCCCGGACGTCGCATCCGTGCAACGAGGACCTGATCACGCAGCGCGAACGCGCAAGTGCGACGGCTTTCACCTCTGCGTGCTCTGCGCACTCTGCCCCTCCGCGTGGTCTGTTCAACGACCGTGGGGCGCTACACGAACGGAACCGATCACGCCGAGCACGCAGAGGCGCAGAGACCGCAGAGGGTTAAGACCAAACGTGGCCAGCATCCGGTTACCCCGGACACTGGCCACGTTCACCCACATCGCACCGAAGCGTCGATTACTGCCCGAGCACGATCGCAAACACCAGCGGCGCCACGATGCTCGCGTCGCTTTCGATGATGTACTTGGGCGTTTCGATTCCGAGCTTGCCCCACGTGATCTTTTCGTTGGGCACGGCGCCCGAGTAGCCGCCGTACGACGTGGTCGAATCACTGATCTGACAGAAGTAGCCCCAGAGCGGCACTTCCGTGCGCTGCAGATCCTGATGCAGCATGGGCACGACGCAGATCGGGAAGTCACCCGCGATGCCGCCACCGATCTGGAAGAAGCCCAGCGACGCGCTCTTGGTGACTTCGGTGTAGTGATCGGCCAGATACATCATGTACTGAATGCCGCCCTTCACCGTGTGCACGTTCTTGATGTTACCGTCGATCACGTGCGACGCGAAAATGTTGCCCGTGGTCGAGTCTTCCCACCCCGGCACGATGATCGGCAGGTTCTTCTGCGCCGCCGCCAGCATCCACGAGTTCTTCGGATCGATCTGATAGAACTCCTCGAGCTTGCCGCTCAGGAGAATCCGGTACATGAACTCGTGCGGGAAGTAGCTCTCGCCGGCCTGATCGGCCGCGGTCCACTCGGCGAGAATCGCCTTCTCGATACGACGGATCGCTTCGGCTTCCGGAATGCAGGTGTCGGTCACGCGATTGAAGTGCTTCTCGAGCAGCGCCTGTTCGTCCTGCGGCGTGAGGTCGCGGTAGTTCGGCACGCGCGCGTAGTGATCGTGCGCGACGAGGTTGTAGATGTCCTCCTCGAGGTTCGCGCCCGTGCAGGTGATCGCGTGGACCTTGTCCTGCCGGATCATCTCGGCCAGCGAGAGCCCGAGCTCCGCGGTGCTCATCGCGCCGGCCAGCGTGATCATCATCTTGTTGCCGGCTTCGAGATGGCGCACGTAGCCATCCGCGGCATCGATCAGCGCGGCCGCGTTGAAGTGGCGGTAGTGATGACGGAGAAACGCCGTAACGGGCGCGGACGTGGACTGGGCCATGGGATGAACGACTCTGTTCGGAATGGGACAGCGACGACGGCGCGCCGGGGCGCGGCCAATGGGGCGTCGCCAACCGGTGGCCGGACGACGCCGGTGAGAATCTAATCGGCCCAGGTCGTGTCGCGATCACGGTCACGGTAACGGTCGAGGTCACGATCCGTACGTGCCTCCGACCGCCCGATCCCACGGAGCCCGAGCCACGCCGCCCCAATCCCGAAGGCCACGGCGACCGCACCCGAGCCTGACGTGCCCGCACCGGCGGCAATGACCACGCACAGCAGCGCCGCCCCCCATCCCGGGCCATCGACGTCGAGCGCCCCAATCGAGCGATCATTCGGTGTCACGCGCACCGACGCACGCGCTTCGAGGAGCGCAAGACCAAGCCGGACCGGAATCAGTGGCCCCGTGGCCGCCCCACCTTGCACCAGCCCGTCATCATCGACAGCGCCGAAGGCCAGCACCGGGAGTTCGCGTGCCTCCCGCAATGGCGACGCCATCGACATCGGCACACACGCCGCCAGGAGGCGACGCTGCGCGTCGGGGATACCGGCCCCGAGCCAACGCAGCACACATGCCGCGTCATCGAACC
>JBBARJ010000044.1:0-15470 GCA_040399825.1 Gemmatimonas sp. | reverse complement strand
ACCATCTCCCGGAACAGCGCTTCCTTGTTCGGGAAGTAGAGGTAGATGGTGCCCTTGGCGATCTGCGCCCGTTTGGCGATGTCGTCCAAGCGCGCGCCGGCCAGCCCCCGTTCGCCGAACTCATGGAACGCGGCGTCGAGGATCTGGGTGGGGCGTGCCTCGGGGGCACGCCGGCGATGGGTTTCGGTCGTGGGCACCCGGAATAGCTAATGACTGACTAGTCAGTTAGTAAGTCCTGCGCGCCACGGCGGGGCAGAAACTGAAAACTCCCTAGGGAGCAGGGGGGAGGGTATCAGGGGGCAGGAGGCACGACGGCCCATGCGGAAAGGGGGCAGGACCGCGTTTCCGCCGTCCTGCCCCCTGCCTCCTGATACCCTCCCCCCTGCTACCTAGGGAGTTCGCAGTTACCCAACCAGCGGACTCACACCGACAACCGTCGCCGCCTTCTTCTCCTCATGCCCCGCAAACTGGCCATTCGTCCAAATCACGATGCCGTACAGGATCGCGCCGATGAGAATCGCGCCCCCGATCAGCCCCATGAACGCCGCGCCCTTGTCGCTGCCCTGCTGTGCGTGTCCGCCCATCTCAGATCTCCGGAGAAAGTCAGTCGACGTCGGTGACGCGCACCGACACCATGCCATCATTCGCCACGATCGAGGGAAGGAACTCGAGCCCCTTCGTGACCTTGCCGAACACTGTGTGCACGCCGTTCAGGTGACGCGTCTTCGCCTCGCTCAGCACGATGAAGAACTGGCTGCCGCCGGTGTTCTTGCCGGCATGCGCCATCGAGAGCGCGCCCACGTCATGCTTGTGCGGATTGCCGGCCGTTTCGCACGGAATCTGCCAGCCCGGGCCGCCGGTGCCGATCCGACGATCGCCCGCGGGGAGGTCGCGCGAGTACGGATCGCCGCCCTGCACCACGAACTCGTCGATCACGCGGTGGAACTTCACGCCGTCATAGAAGCCCTGATTGGCGAGCTTCTCGAAATTCTCTACGGTCTTGGGCGCCTCGGCCGGGTACAACTCGGCGACAAGGGTCCCCTTGGTGGTCTCGAACGTTGCCAGCTTGGCCACTGTGTCTCCTGGATCCTATTGGGAGGGAAGAGTAGAAAACTAATGCGATCCCCGCGCATTGACAGAGCAGCCGGCCTGGTGGGATTCCTGCGGGGAAGGGAGAAGGAGCTCGGAGGCATGGTGAACAGCGGGGGCGTTACCAGCCAAGGGCGCTAAGAGTTAGGAGCGCTAAGAGTTAGGAGCGCTAAGGTTAGGGGCGCTAAGAGTGAGGGGCGTACCAGCGAACGGCGTACCGACAAAACGCGCTGTTTCCGCTTCTCATTCTTGGCGCCGTTTACTCTTCGCGCCGTTCACTCTTGGCGCCGTTCACTCTTGGCGCCCCAAGCAGTTCACAAAATCTCGCAGCTCGGGCACATCTCCTTCACCACACAGGTTGCGCAGTCCGGTTTTCTCGCGAAGCAGCGCCGGCGTCCGTGCCAGATCAACAGGTGGCTCAGCAGCGCCCAGTCTTCCCGTGGGAACAGCGGCATCAACGCCTTTTCAATCCCAATCGGGTCGGCTTCACGCGTAAGCCCCAGCCGTCGCGCCAGGCGTTGCACGTGGGTGTCCACCACGACGCCTTCGTTGATCCCGAACGCATTGCCCAGGACCACGTTCGCTGTCTTGCGTCCGACGCCCGGTAGCGGCACGAGCTCGGCGACCGTGCGCGGGACCTCGCCACCAAAACGGTCCACCAGCATGCCACCCATGCCGATCAGGCTCTTCGCTTTCGCGCGGAAGAAGCCCGTGGTCCGCACGATCTCCTCCACGTCCTCTTGTTTGGCCACGCTTAACGCGTGGGCGTTCGGGTAGCGCGCGAAGAGCCCTGGCGTGACCATGTTCACGCGCACATCGGTGCACTGCGCCGAGAGAATCGTGGCGCACAACAGCTCGAACGGATTGCGATAATCCAGTTCGCAGTGCGCATCCGGATACTCCGCCTTCAGTCGCTCCAGCACGACCGTGGCGATCGCGAGCTTATCGGCCTTCGTTTTTGGTGAGCGCGACACCAGTGCGGCGCGCTGCGACGGCTTCTGTCCGTTGGTCTTCGTCATGCTGCGCGTGGCCTTCTTCACCACGGGCTGCGCCGGTACCGCCGGCTGCGAAAACTTCGGTGCCGCCTGCTTCGCCGCTTTACCCGGCTTCGCGGCTGAGAGCGGCTGACGCGGGCCGCCTGCTCCTGCGCTGCGCGCCATCTCAGCCCTGCATCACGCGAAGATGCGGTGGCATCGTACCCGCCCGCTCCCGCCGTGCCCGCGCGAACGCCAAGACCTCGTCGGCGGACCGGGTGTTCAGCACATTGGCGGGCGTGAGCCAGCCTTTGCGCGCGTTGGCGATGCCGAGCTCGAGATGTTCGAAGCCCTGCGGTGAATGGGCGTCTGGACCGATGCTCACCAGCGCGCCTCTCTCCTGCGCGACGCGACAGGCGCGCCAGTCGATGTCGAGGCGATGCGGGTCCGCGTTGAGTTCCATCGCCACGCCCACCGCACCGGCCTTCTCGATGATGGCGGCGATGTCGATGGCGTACGGTTCACGGGTGAGCAGCAGTCGGCCCGTGGGGTGGCCGAGGATCGTGAGATGCGGATCGTCGAGCGCCTTGAGGACGCGGTCCGTCATCTGCCGCTCGTTCATGCCGTAGCGCGAGTGCACGGAGCCGATCACGAAGTCGAAGCGATCGAGAAACGCCGCATCGTAATCCACGCGACCGCAGGGCAGGATGTCCGCCTCGATGCCCTTGAGCACGCGGAACTCCACGCCCTGCGCCACATACTGCGCGTTCAACAGATCGATCTCGTCATGCTGTCGCAAAATCGCGTCGCGCGACAAGCCACCGGCGTACGTGTTCGACTGCGAGTGGTCGGACACCCCGAGATAGCGCAGCCCACGGGCGCGCGCCGCGCTGGCCATGTCGTGGATCGTCGCGCCGCCATCGCTATACTGCGAGTGACAGTGCAGGGCACCGACCAGATCGGCTTCGGTGATGAGCGTCGGGAACGGGCCGCGCGCGGCCGCGTCCACCTCGCCCATCGCTTCGCGCTGCTCCGGCACCACGTACGCCAATCCCAACTGTGCGTACAGCGCCGGTTCGTCGGGTATCGATACCAGCGCGCCGTCGCGGTCGCGCAATTCGTCGCCGGCGAGCACAAAGCCCATGCCCGCCGCGCGCTCGGTGATCTGCTTGACGTGCGCGCTGCTGCCCGTGGCACGCCAGAGGGCGAGCGCGAACTGTTCGGGGCGCACGCAATGCACATCCACGCGCACGCCGTCCTCGAGTCGCAGCGACAGGGTGCGGCCACCACCGCCCAGCACTTCCTTCACGCCGCGCAACTGAGCAAACGACGCGGCCACGACGCTGGGGCTGCCGCGGACAGCGCACACCAGATCCACATCGCGCACGATCTCCATGCGACGGCGAATCGAGCCGGCGATCTCGAGCTCCAGTACATCCGGATGCGCGCGAATCGCCTCGGCAATGCGTTCGGCCTCCGCGCGTCCATGCTGCCAGAGCACGTACGCCCCGGTGGCCCGTAAATCGGCGATCCCCTTCAGAATCTTCTCGGCCGTCTTCGCGCCGAACTTCGGCAGACCGGCCAGCCGTCCATCGCGCGCCGCGATCTCGAGCTCCAACAGCGAGTCGATGTGCAGCCCCTCGTGAATGGAGCGGATGCGCGAGGGACCCAGTCCGGGCACGCGCAGCATTTCCAGTAGCCCTTCGGGCGTCTCCTCCTGCAGTCGTTCCAACAGGGCCGAGCCGTTGCTGATCGCGAGATCACGCAGCACCTCGATGGCCGCCGGGGCGATCACATCCTCCGCCGCCAAGTCACGCGCCATCGCCTGTCCAAGATCCGTCTCGCCGTGCGCCGCCACTACGCGCGCCGCCGTCTGCATCGCGCGTACCGAAAACCGATCCTCGTCGTGCAGCTCGAGGAGGGTCGCGATTTGGGTCAGGGCGAAGGCGGCGGAACGGCAATCCATCCTTCAAATCTAGCGTGGTTTGCTGGCCGGGAACGGCCAATGGCTTAGGGAGCAGGGTGGAGGGTGTCAGGAAGGAGGAAGCAGGGACACGACGCCGCCGTCCTGCGTTCTCCGCCCTGACACCCTCCACCCTGCTCCCTAAGCCGTTGGCCGTTTCACCCTTCTTTCCCGGACCGATGTGGGCTCTCCGACAGGAATCGACGTATCGCAGCAAACAAGGGTTCTGGCTGTTCGACGTATGGCACGTGCCCGCAGTCGTCCAACACGAGGAACTCGGCGCTCAACGACCGCGCTGCGGCGGCAGCCGACTCGAGCGGGATCGGGTCTTCTCGACCATGAATGACCAGCGTCGGGCAGTGGACGGCTCGTAACGCGTCCCTGATGTCGAAGTCACCCAAGCTCTCCCACACCGACTGCTGCACGCGACCCGTCACGCGGAACGGCGTGAGCGAGCGCGAGCGTGACGGGTCGGCGAAATAGCCGGCCACGCTCAACTCGAACCCACGCTGGCGATACGCTACCGGATCACGTTCGCGCAGACCGGACGCGGCCAGTTCCTCGCGCATCGCCAGAATCGCGGCACTTCGCCCGCGCGCGGAGAGCGTCGCCTCGAACTCGTCCCGCCATGCACGGGTGATCGGCGCGGGCGATATCAGGACGAGCCGTGCCGGAGCGAGACGTGCGGCACCGCCTGAAGCGCACTGCGTCGCGTAGAGCATGGCCAGCAGCGCGCCCCACGAGTAGCCCACGATCGTGGGGGGAATCAGACAGAACTCTGTGACGATCTGGGCGAGATCGCCGACCTGCGTCCGCCACGTCACCGGCGTTGGATCGTCCGTCTTGGATCTGCCACCGCCGCGCTGATCGTAGGTGATCACGCGATACGTGTCCGACAGCGCGAGCAGCTGCGGATACAGGTAGTCATGGTGTGCGCCGGGGCCGCCGTGCAGGAGCAACAACGGTGGTGCGCCCGGTGGACCATCGGCCCGCCAGTACAGCGGCACGTCGGTCGTTTGCGTCACGCCGTCGCTCGACGTTGCGTGCGTGGGTGGCGTGGCGGAGAGGTTGCGATGATCCATCAGCGGAAGTTAAGGGGCGCGCGCTATCGCCATCGAGATCCCCACTTCGTAACTTCCCGCCCATGTGTCCTCTGGGGTACCGACGCACCACACCGAACGCCAACACGACCGACAGCGGCATGCACGGGGCGGTGCCCGATGGCCGTTCGTCCCGCGCCGTGCTCGGGGCACTGGCCCTGCTCATCGATCGTGTGGTCACCGTCCAGGCGCTCCGCCCGCCCGAAACGGCCGGTGAAATAGATCCCGCATTGGTGATGCAGCCGCTCGTGCGCGATGCCCTGCGTTAACTCACCGCGCGGTCGCGGGACGGGGCGCTGCTGTGCCGGATCATCGATGGACAGCTCGTGCTTGAAGGCGTTCCGATCGACCGGCGTCTCGCGATCGAGGATCCGCTGCTTGGCGGGATGCTTCGACGCGCCCTCGCCTTGGGGATCGCCTCGATCACGGTTCGTCAGGGTGCCGCTCCCGGCGAACTGCTCACGCTCGCCTCGCTGTTCGCGCCGCCGGTTCGAACCGGCGAATCTGCGCGTCCGCTGTCGGGGGATACGCCCACCACGATCGCGCACGCGATCAGCACTGAAGGCCACCCGCGCGAGCTGTTGCGGTCGTGGAGCGTCCTGGTGACCCCGGTGGAGCCCGGTGCCGCTCCGTTACCGCCGTTCACGCTCTCCAGTTCGGCGGTCATCGACGACAGCGGGACCGGTACCAGCACCGCCGGGGGTAGCGCGGTGGCCAACGCCCTCGCGCGTCTCGCCGCCGCCCGCACCGATGACGCGGCACTGGCTGCCGGCGATCTGCTCATCGAGCTCATCGATGGCGCGGAGTTCCGCGGTGACGCGCTCGCGATCGAATCGATTGCGCGTGCCACGATGCATCATGTGCATGCCGTTGGCGGTGGCGGGGGACGACTCGGCGGCGAGCGCATCATGCGACGGTTGCTCCATCGTTCGGCGATCACGCTGCTCGCCACGCGCGTGCCGTACACCCCCGAGCGCACGATCACCCTCGAACTCATGGCTCGCGCCGGCGATGCGGCCGTCGAGGTGCTGGCGCACGGGCTCATGCATTCGCAGGAGAGTCAGGCGCGTCGCGCCTACTTCGACAGCATCGTCGCGCTCGATCTCAACGCCACGCTGCTGTTCGACCTCGTGCGCGACAGTCGCTGGTTCGTGGTGCGTAACGCCGTGGCGCTCCTCGGTGAGATGGGCGTCGCACAGGCCGACGTGGTCATGCTGCCGCTGCTGACTCACGACGACGATCGCGTCCGCATCGCCGCCGCGCGCGCCCTCATGCGACTCGGTACCGTGAAGGCCATGCACGGTCTGCACGGTGTGATTGAAGACGCGCATCCGGAAGTGCGCCGCATCGCTGCCGCCGCGTATGGAATGCCCGGACACGGACTGTCCGGCCACGGTGGCGGCGGTGTACGCTCGCCTGCTGCCCGCTTGGCCGCTGCGCTCGACAAAGAGAGCGACGACGACGTGGCGTTGGAAATGCTCGCCTCACTCGGCAAGCTCGGCAGCGCCGATGCGATTCAGCGCTTGCTGCGCATCGCGCAGCCGGCCGCCGCGGCCGAGCCCGGCGAACGCCAGACCAATCGCGACGCGTGGATTCGCATCGCGGCGCTTGAAGCCCTCGTTCGCGCGCGCGGTTACGCCGTGATGGGTGCCATCGATTCGCTCGCCGGTGACGCGGACCCCGAAGTGGCGGCGGCGGTCGTTCGGTTGCGGGCTACTATTTCGTGAGATTGTAACTGCGGTTGGGTCGGCGCGGGCTTCGGGTCGGCCGAGGAGATCCCCGGCCGCCGAGCATTTCCTCTCGGTTGTCGCTGCGCTCCGCCCGTCGAGGAAACGAGTCGGCTGCCGGGGACTCTCGGCCGACCCTCGCTACCGGCACGGTGCCGAGCGCAGTTTGCTGTTGAGCGATTACCGCCCCCAACGCGAACGACAGTCGCCCGGCGACCGTCTCCCGCGCCCCGCCGATCGCCCCGCGCGAGGCCCGCACGGCTCACAGGCCGCCTCACTCCATCTTTGCGGGCGCACAACCTCGGTCACGCGCGACACCAGTCCGCACCGCTGGCCCCGCAGCCGAGAGAGTCCGAAAGCCGATTCGTGTAACAAACTGCCAACGGCCTAGGAAGCAGGAAGGAGGGCCTCAGGAAGGAGTGAGCAGGGACACCGCGCACGTGTGCCGTCCCACGTACTCCACCCTGAGGCCCTCCTTCCTGCTTCCTAGGCCGTTGGCAGTTCCAACTGGCAGTCCCTACCTCGCCGTAAAGTCCGTGTCAGCCGTAACACACCGACACGCTTCCGCGATCAACTCGGCCGCCCGATCCAGGTCGTCGAGCGACACGAGTTCGTTGGGCGAATGCATGTAGCGGTTGGGGATCGACAGCAGCGCCGTGGCGACGCCGTCGCGCGTGAGGTGAATGCCGTCGGCGTCGGTGCTCGTGAACCGACCGGCGGCGTGCACCGAGTACGGGATCTTGAGCTTCTTCGCCGTGTCGGCCAGCAGGCGGAACACCACCGGGTGCACGATCGAGCCGCGCGTGAGCACCGGTCCACCGCCCACGTTGTGTTCGCCGAGTTCTTTCTTTTCCACGCCCGGGTGATCGGTGGCGAACGTGACGTCCACCGCGATCGCCATGGAGGCATCGAGCTGCTGGGCGGCCACACGCGCACCGCCCCCGGCGTAGCCGATTTCTTCCTGCGCCGTGGCGGCGGCGATCACGCGGGCGGCGCCCGGCTTCTCGGCGTATCGACGGAGTGCTTCGAGCACCACGAACGCGCCGATGCGGTCGTCGATGGCGCGCGACACGATGCGATTGTTCGGCATGTCCATCACACGCGCGTCGATCACGCCGGCGTCGCCGATTTCCAGATGCTCCATCGCTTCGGCTTTGTTCTTCACGCCGATGTCGACCCAGAGGTCGGTGATCTTCGACGCCTTCTCGCGCTCGTCCGGCTTCATCAAGTGAATCGGCTTCTTGCCGATCACCCCGAACACATCGCCGTTGCGGCCCAGAAAGCGCATGCGCTGGCCCACGAGGACCTGCGGGTCCCATCCACCGATCGGCTCGAAGTAGATGAAGCCGTTCTCGTCGATGTAGGTGACGATCACGCCGATCTCGTCAATATGACCGGCCAGCAGAATCGTCGGGCCACCACTGCCTTCGACCGTGGCGAGGCTGTTGCCGACAACGTCGGCCTTCACGGACGAGAACGTGGCGGCTTCGGCGCGCCAGACGCGCGCCGGTGCGCCTTCGAAGCCCGACGGACCGGGCGTGTCGAGCAGGCGCTTCAGAAAGGCTACGGACGATTCAGAGAGCATGGTCCAAATATAGGTGCTATTCTTTTGGCATGATCCTCCTCTTGATCGCCATCGGCGTCGGTGCCGGCATCCTCTCCGGGATCTTCGGGATCGGCGGCGGCATCGTGATTGTGCCCGCGCTGATCTACCTCGCCAAGATGCCGCCGCAGCAAGCGGCCGGCACATCGCTCGCCGCCCTCGTGCTCCCACTGGGCGCCGCTGTCGGCGCCGCCGCGTACTACAAGGCCGGCCACCTGCAGCCCAAGGACGCGCTGTTGATCGCGGTGGGGATGGCCGCGGGCGCGTACTTCGGCGCCCAGATCGCCACGCACGTGGACGCCACCGTGCTACGCAAAATGTTCGCGGGGCTGATGGTGGTGATGGCGATAAAGTTGTGGGTGGGATAAAGGGTGGCGCTTCACTCCACACTTTTACTCCCTAGGTAGCAGGAGGGAGGGTATCAGGAGGCAGGAGGCAGGTAAACCTGCGCGCCGTTCACCTGCTTCCTCTTTCCTGATACCCTCCTCTCTGCTTCCTAGGGAGTTTGCAGTTGGCAGTGCACAGTCAGCGCACCCTCTCCCCATGCCGCGCATCAATCGCCGTGAACAACAACGGATTGAAGATGCGCGCCATCGCTTCGATGCCGTCTACGATGCGCGGGCCGGGGCGGCTCACCAACCCGTTGGCGTCCAGCGCCCACACCTGACGTCCGGCTAGCCACGACCACTCTGGCAGTGCCAGGCACCGCTTCGCTTCCGCCACCGATGCTTTCAGCGAGTAGCCGCACGGGGCGAACAGCACGAACTGCGGATCGGCCAGCACCAGCTGGTCCATGAGGACCGTCGTGGAGTGCGTGCCGGCGGTGCCGAGCACGTTCGTGGCACCGGCGCGCTTGATCTGCTCGGGGCCCCAATGTCCCGCGATGTACACCGGATCGGTCCACTCGATGAGCGCGGCGCGTGGACGCGGCGCCTTGGCGGCCTTCAGAATGTCGTGCACATGCTTCACGCGGTCACGAAGTCCCGCGAGCAATTCCTCGGCGTCGGCGCTGGCGTCCATGACCTGCGCGACGGCCTGAATGTCGGCGTACACCCCATCGAGCGTGGTGCCGCCCAGCGTCACGATACGCGGCACCGGCGAGAGCGTTTCGGCCAATGCACGCACGTCGGTTTCGCTGATCGCGCACACGTCGCACAGCGCCTGCGTGAGCAACACGTCCGGGTGCAGCGCCTTGATGCGGGCTTCGTCCATCGAAAACAGCGCATGCCCGGCGCCATGCAGCTCGCGCACCGCCGCGTCGATGACCGCCGGATCACTCGAGTGCGGGATGCTGCTCTTCGTGACGCGGGCGCGCGACACCATGATGTCGGGGTAATCGCACTCGTGCGTCACGCCCACGAGATGATCCGTGGCACCGAGGAACGCCATGATTTCGGTGGCGGCGGGGAGGAGGGAGACGGTGCGCATACCCGCTACTTCGCCGCCTCGTACACCGCCTTCCCACCAACCCACGTGGACACCACCGTCGTTTTCATCACCATCTCGACCGGAACGCGCATGATGTCCGTATCAAGGATCACGAAGTCGGCCAGCTTGCCCGCCGTGATCGATCCCATCGACGTTTCCTGAAAGCCCGCGTACGCGGCCCAGATCGTCATGCTGCGCAGGGCGTCTTCTCGCGACATTTTCTGCTCCGGGAACCAGCCGCCCGCCGGCCAGTCGCGGGCATCCTGACGCGCGATCGACGCGTGGAACGAGATCAGCGGATTCACCTGCTCCACCGGGAAATCGCTGCCGTTCGGAATCACGACGCCCGTCTGCAACAGCGACTGCCACGCGTACGCGCCATACAAGCGCGTGGGGCCCAGTCGCTTGCCGATCCAGTACATGTCGCTCGTCTGATGACTGGCCTGCATGCTGGGGATCACGCCCAGCTGTGCGAAGCGCGGGATGTCGTCGGAGTGCAGGATCTGCGCGTGCTCCACGCGGAACCGGTGATCCGCCGTGGGCACCGTCTTCAGCGCCTGCTCGTACGCGTCGAGCACCACGCGATTGCCGCGGTCGCCGATCGCATGCGAGTTGATCTGGAACCCCGCCTTGAGGCCGCGTTCGGCCACCTCGCGGATGTGCTCCTGCGTGCTTTTCAACAATCCCGAGTTGTTCGGGTCGTCGCTGTAGGGCTCCAGCAGCGCCGCCCCACGCGAGCCCATGGCGCCGTCGGCGTACAGCTTGACCGCGCGCACCCACAGCTGCCCGTCGTACATCGCCGACTGCGGACCCTTCGCGAAGTAATGGTCGAGCGCGGCTTTGTCGTCGCCGATCATCACGTACAACCGAAGATTCAGTTCCTTCGCCTTGGCGAGCTCCTCGTAGGTGTCGATCGCCTGACGTGTCGCGCCGGCATCGTGCATGCCGGTGAGTCCCCAGCGGTGCATCAGCGCAATCGCTTCCTTCAGCGCGCTCTTGTACTCGGCTGCCGTGGGGGCCGGCACTTTGGCCTCGAGCACGTCGCTGGCATTATCCACGAACACGCCCGTGGGATTGCCCTTGGCGTCCGTGATGATCTGTCCGCCCACCGGCGCCTTCGAGGCGGCCGTGACACCGGCCGCCTTCATCGCGGCCATGTTGGCGTACGTGGCGTGGCCATCCACGCGCTCCAGCAGCACCGGATGATCGGGGAGCGCCGCCGTGAGCGCGTCGTGCGTGGGGAAGTCCGTCACGCCCCAGTCGTTTTGGTCCCAGCCACGGCCGGTGATCCACGTGCCCTTGGGCACTGACTTCGACTTGGCCACCACGCGCGCGATCACCTCGGCTTGGCTGCTGGTGCCCGTGAGATCCACCGAGCGCAGCGTCTGCGCCAGCCCACTGAAGTGCGCATGGGCATCGACCATGCCGGGGATCACGGTGCGACCGCCGGCGTCGACCACGCGGGTGTTCGCGCCGCGCAGCGCGGCGGCTTCGCGCTGGGAGCCCACGAAGGCAATGCGTCCATCGCGCACCGCGAACGCCTCGACGAGCGGACGGGCGTCGTCGGCCGTGTACACGCGCGCATTGGTCACGATCAGGTCGGCTGGCGCCTTGGGGGCCGTGGCCTGCGCGGAAAGAGCCAACGGCGCCGCCAGCACAGCAGCGCCCAGAAGCGAACGGAAAGCAATCATGAAGTCAGGGGAGGAGGGTCTGAAAAAGAGTAACGCGGGGCAACCGTGATGGTCACCCCGCGTTACTCCGTACTCCTTACCCCGTACTGCGTACTGCGCAGTGACCGAGTTACTTGGCCGGCGGCAGGATCACCGCGTCGATGACGTGGATCACGCCGTTCTTGGCGATGATGTCCGTCTTGACGATGTGCGCCTGGTTGATCATCGGCGTGCCACCCATCACGGTGATCTTCGCTTCCGAGCCTTCAACCGTCTTGGCACCCTTGCCCGCGAGCTTGAGCGCGTCGGCCGCCATCACCTTGCCGGCGACGACATGATACAGGAGCACGTTCTTCAGGGCAGCCTTGTCCTTGCCCAGCGCTTCCAGCGTGGCGGCCGGCACCTTCGCGAAGGCTTCGTCCGTCGGGGCGAACACCGTGAACGGGCCCGGGCCCTTGAGCGTCTCGATCAGGCCAGCGTCCGTGAGGAGCTTGGCGAGCGTCTTGAACGAACCAGCAGCCACCGCCGTCTCGACGATGTCCTTGTCCTGCGCCTGCGCGATCGACGGGGCCGCCACCGCGAACACGGCACCAGCAAACAGCATGGAAAGCTTACGCATCAGTTGGAGCTCCAAAAAGTCGATGTCAGTATTGTAGGACCAACCGGTCCTATTCTGACACTAAACACGAAGCGGTTGGACCGGTTCCGTCATTGCGGAACTGTGACATACATGGGTCTGGTTTGGATTGGCGGTCCGAACTGGAGCAAGCTTCTGGCAGTTCTGCTACAGCAGAGCGCTCGTAATCACACTCTCTATGATCCCGAGCCCGAAGTACGCAATCAGCACCGTGATGTCGATCATGCCGATGGTCGGGATCACCTGACGCAGCGGCGCCAGGAACCACTCGGTGAGCACGTACGACCAGCGCCACCACCCTGAGTAGGGGCCGCCGCCCACCCAGCTCGAGATGACACGCGCGAACAAGGCGAGCCGAAGGATGCTGAAGGTCCAGCGGACGAGCAGCGCCGCCAGCGACGCGGTGGAGCCGCTCATATACGCCAACATCATGAGCTGGTCGCGCAGGAAGCCGACGGCCGAGAGCAGGATAAGTCCCCCCACGATCACGGCGGCGAGGGCCCACCACGGTGCCGAGTACGGCGTGCCACCGGCGCGCAGGATGCGGCGCTCCATGGGGGCGATCAGCCACGGGTCTACCCGGTCGCGGGTAAAACGCGCGAAGGGGGAGAAGGGTGAAATCTTGCGGGTGCGGACACTGTACGAGACCACGGCCGCCACGGCGGCCAAGGCACCGGCCATGAAGACCGCGGGGCGCAGCACGCCAAGGAGCAAATCGAGAACACCGACGATGGATCCGAGCATGCCCGAATGATACTCCCTAGCCGGTCAATCGGCTCGCTCTGTATCGGGGTGGACCTTCACCCGCGTGTTCACCGCGTTGCGTCCCGCCCCCGCTCCCGCCGCCAGAAGCGCCATCATGATCACCCAGTCGCGCCCCCCGATCGGGGCCACGCCAAAAAACCTCGGCATCGCGGCGGCACCCACCCAGAGCCACAGCATCGCGATGCCCAGCACGCGCCCGCTTCGGGCGGCGGCCTGAATGCCCCACCATCCGATCGGCATCATCAGCGCCGCCAGCCAGCAGAGATGTGCGAAGAGCTCGAAGGTCCCACCCATCGCGAATACGGTCTGGATCAGCGCCCATCCGATCACCGGCGTCAGCGCCATCGCGCGTGTGCCCGTAAACGCTGCCGACGTGGCCGAGAGCCGCAGGGTGTCGGGGGCGCTCCACGCCTCGAGCACCAGCGGCCGCGGGTCGCTCACAGACCGCCCGGCAAATACACCATCCAGCCGCAGCGACGGCATGGCCAGCCCCCAATCCCACGCCCGTCGCGTGACTACGAGCCGCGCCGCCAGATCATCCTCACCCACGAACGCCACCGCGGACGAATCCCAGGCCACGTGCAGGTAGCCGATCGGCACCAGCGAGCCCCCCATTTCGCGCCCGCGCAGTACCACCCGCATGGCCACCGTGGCTGGCTCGCGCGACACCATCGCGATGAGCGGCCCTGTGCCGCGATGTGTGGTGGCAAAGCCGTTCACGATCAGCGTGTCGGCGAGTCCGCCAAACCACCCATGCCCCGGCGTAAATGGCAGCGGACTCACGCCGTACGTACTCGCCGCGGCGCGGTCCACCAGCGACCCCTCCCACAGCGTGTCGAGGTCTCCCGATCGCGGCCCCAGCGCCGCACTGGTGAGCGCGAACACGACGACGACACCCGCCGCCCACCCCCAAGCCAGCCGCACCGCCACGCGCCATGACGCCGGACATAACCACCCCCGCAGCGTCAGCACCCACGCTCCCACCAATCCACCCAACCCATTCGCCACCACATCCGCCCACGCCGCCGAGCGCGAGGGCGGAAACCCAATCGACTGCAGCCACTCCACCCCCAGCGAAAACCCCGCCGACAGCAGCAGCACCATCCACCACCGCACACCCAACATCGCGAGCGCCAACCCGAACGGCAGAAACAACACCACGTTGCTGATGCCATCGGTGAGCCACATGCCACCGCACGCCAAACACCACCGTGGTGGCATCTGGCCCGCCGCGATCGCGTTGTACGGCGCCACCGTAGCCAGCAGGATGAGCGCCACGCTCGCCACGAGTACGACGTGCCGCTTCACTCCATACCCCGTACTCCCTACTCCGCCGTTATCGGAGGACCGCCTTCGCAATCGTGTTCAACTGCATGTTGCTCGTCCCCTCGTAAATCGTGCCGATCTTCGCGTCACGATAAAACTTCTCCACCGGATACTCGCGCGTATACCCGTACCCGCCGAACAGCTCCACGCACAGCGACGTCACGCGCTCGGCCATCTGCGACGAGTACAACTTCGCCATCGCCCCCTCACGCGCGATGTCCTGGCCGGCGTCCTTCAATCGCGCCGCGTTATACACCATGAGCCGCGCCGCTTCGAGCTCGGTGGCGGCCTGTGCCACCTGAAACTGAATACCCTGAAATTCCGCGAGGGCCTTGCCGAACTGCTTACGCTCCTTGAGGTGCGCCACCGCTGCCGTGAGCGCGCCCTGTGCCACACCGATCATCTGTGCCCCGATGCCGATGCGGCCTTCGTTCAGCGTTTCGATGGCGATCTTGTACCCGGTGCCGACCTCACCCAACACATTCGCATCACTCACGAACGTGTTCTCGAAGTGGAGCGACGTGGTGCTCGACGCGCAGATGCCCAGCTTGTGTTCCTTCTTGCCCACCGAGAAGCCAACTGTGCCACGTTCCACGATAAATGCCGTGATGCCTTTGTAGCCCATGTCGGGACGCGTGTTCGCGAACACCACGAACACGTCGGCCTCACCGCCATTCGTGATCCACGCCTTCGATCCGTTCAGCGTCCAGCCGCCTTCGGTCTTCTCGGCACGCGTGGCCAAGCCGAACGCGTCCGAACCGGACCCCGGCTCCGAGAGCGCGTAGGCCCCGATCGTACCTGTCGTCATGCGGGGCAGAATGCGCGCGCGCTGTTCGGCGTTGCCGTAGCGGTACAGCGGGTAGTTCACGAGCGTGTTCTGCACGTCCACCTGAATCGCCGCCGACGCGTCAACCTTGCTGAGCTCTTCCACGGCGATCGCCACCATCATGAGCGATCCGCCCGCACCGCCGAACTCCTCGGGCAGCTCGATCCCCATGAGTCCAAGTTCTACGAACTTCGCGGTGAGCACGGGGTCGATCTTTCCGGCGTCCTCCATCGCTCGCACGCGAGGTCGCACCTCCGACTCCGCGAGATCGGCGACGGCGGCGCGAAACAGTTCCTCCTCC
Source organism: Gemmatimonas sp. (assembly GCA_040399825.1). GTDB lineage: Bacteria > Gemmatimonadota > Gemmatimonadetes > Gemmatimonadales > Gemmatimonadaceae > Gemmatimonas. Next base: position 61 of record JBBARJ010000044.1, on the reverse strand, counting down.
TCGGAAAACATCGTGAGGGGAGCGCGGGTAAAGTCGGAAGAAGACGGAGCAGTCATCGCCA
>JBBARJ010000043.1:0-15565 GCA_040399825.1 Gemmatimonas sp. | reverse complement strand
GGGGCGCCAGTCGTACGCCTTTCTGGGCGAACTCGCGTCGAGCCGGGTGGCGCGCGCGGTGATGAGCGAGCGCCAGCTCAACGAAGTGATGGTCGATTTCTGGGAGAATCACTTCAACGTGTTCGCCGGCAAGGATCGCACGCGCTACTTCCTCCCCGAATACGATGCGCAGACGATCCGACCGCATGCCCTCGGCACGTTCCGCGAACTGCTGGGCGCCGTGGCGAAGAGCCCGGCTATGCTGTACTACCTCGACAACTGGCAGAGCGTGGCCGACAGCGGCCGGCCCACGTTGCGGGCGGCGCCGCGTCCGTTGAACGCGCGGCAGGCCGCCCGACGCGCGGCCGCCGTGCAGCAACGCATCGCGCAGAATCCGCAGCTGCAGCAGGCCGCACAACGTCGACGTGGTCTCAACGAGAACTACGCGCGCGAACTGATGGAGCTGCATACGCTGGGCGTGGACGGCGGCTACACACAGCAGGATGTGATCGACGTGGCGCGCGCCCTCACCGGTTGGACGATCGCGCGCGGGGCGCAGGGTGGCGGCTTCGCGTTCCGCGGTGAGGTGCATGACGCGAGTGCGAAGACCATCCTCGGCAAGTCCTTCGCCGCCAACAGAGGCATCGAGGAAGGCGAAGCGGTGCTCGACTTGCTGGCGTCGCATCCGAGCACGGCGACGTTCATCGCGACCAAGCTGGCGCGGCGCTTCGTGAGCGACACCCCACCGGCGGAGCTGGTGGAGCGCGCGACGGCCACGTTTCGTCGCACCAATGGCGACATCCGTGAGGTGGTGCGCACCATCGTGACGAGCCCAGAGTTCTTCGCGTCGGCCAGCTATCGCGCCAAGGTGAAGTCGCCCTTCGAACTGGTGACGAGCACCATGCGCGCGATGCACGCGCCGCCCGATGCCACGCCGCGCACGTCGCAGTTGGTGAGCCGCCTCGGCCAACCGATTTTCGGCCACCAGGCGCCCAACGGCTATCCGGAAACCGGCGACGACTGGATGAACACCGGCGCGATTCTCAATCGCATCAACTTCGGATTGGCCGCAGCATCAGGACGCGTGCCGGGGATCACGCTGTCAGCGTGGCCACTCACCGCGCAGATCGCGACGTCGACGCGTGAGGATCAGGTGGACGCTGTGGTCAAGGAGCTGTTCGGAGGCGCGGTGTCATCGGATACGCGCCAGGTGCTGCTCACCGGCACCAATCCCTTCCTGCAATCGCACGGCGGCGCGAATGATTCGCTGCTCACTGCCGACGACGATGCTGCCATGATGGGTGGCATGGCCGGTGGCGTGGCCAGCGGCATGGCCGGTGGTGAGATGACGGCGAACGTACGACGGCAGGCCGCCCGTGAGCGGCGCGCCGCACGGGCGCCGGCGGCGCAACAGCAGCAGGCGGCGGGTCGCGAAGCAGTGCGACCGGAACGCGGCAGCACGCTCACGCAGTCGATCGGATCGTTGCCGTCACTGACGGGATTTGCGCAGATCGTCGGCCTCGCGCTCGGGGCTCCTGAATTTCAACGCCGCTGAGCGGGAATCCGATCATGTCTGCCTTCAACAATCCGGTGAATCGCCGGGTGTTTCTCAAGGGCGGCGCGCTGTCGCTGGTCACCCTCGGGCTGTCGCCGAGTTTCCTGCGGCGCACCGCCCTGGCGATGGAGCTGCCGCGGGCGGTGCGCGGCAAGACGCTGATCGTGCTCTTTCAGCGTGGCGCGGCTGATGCACTGAATGTGCTGGTGCCGTTCGGCGATAGGAATTACTACGCCGCGCGCCCACAGCTCGCGATCGCCACCCCGGCGCGCGTGGGCGGCTCGCCAAATGCGGCAGGCGCGATCGACCTCGACGGGTTCTACGGGCTCCACCCGTCGCTGGCGTCGTTCAAACCGCTGTGGGATCGCGGCCTGCTGGCGCCGATTCATGCGGTGGGTAGTCCGAGTGCCACACGCTCGCACTTCGACGCGCAGGACTACATGGAAACCGGCACGCCCGACCGCAAAGGAACGACCGACGGCTGGCTCAATCGCTATCTCGCGGTGGAAGGCACGTGCGAAGCGTCGTCGTGTGCACCGGGTGCGACCGCCGCACCATTTCGCGCGGTGGCGATGACGGCGCAGACGCCGCGCACTCTGGAGGGCGCGAGTCCGGTAGTGGCGATGAATTCGATCGACGAATTCTCGATCCGCACCAACGGCGGTGAAGCGCAGCGCCGCATCGAAGCGCTGTATCGCACCGGATCGTCGGACCTCGTGCACGGCAGCGGCAGCGACATGTTCGAAGCACTGAAAGTGCTGCGGGCGGCCAATCCGCAGCAGTATCGACCGGCCGCCGGGGTGGAGTATCCGCGTTCGCAGTTCGGTCAGCGACTGCTGCAGATTGCGCAGTTGATCAAGTCGGGGGTGGGACTCGAGGTGGCGTTCGCCGACGTGGGCGGCTGGGACACCCACGTGAATCAGGGTGGCGCGCAGGGGCAGCTGGCGACGCGGCTTGGCGACTTCTCGCAGAGTATCGCCGCATTGGTCGCCGACCTCGGCGACCGCATGGACGACGTGGTGATTCTCACGTGCTCGGAGTTCGGCCGTACGGTGCGACAAAACGGCACCGGCGGCACCGACCACGGCCACGCCGGTGCGATGTTCGTGATCGGCGGATCGCTGCGGTCGGCGCAGAAGGTGCACGGCCGCTGGCCGGGGTTGGCGCCGGAACAGCTGTACGAAGGACGCGATCTCGCGCTCACGACCGACTTCCGCGCCGTGTTCAGTGAGATTGCGTCGAAGCACCTCGGCGCGGCGCAGCTCCCGAAGATTTTCCCGGGCTACGGTGGATTCGAGAAGGAGTGGCTGGGCTTGTTGTAAGCGCCACTGCGCGCGGCCGGTGTGTCGTTAGTTTTCGCGTCTACCACACTCCGCTGCGATCATGGCACGTCAGGAACTTTTCATCTGCTACTGCACCGTCCGCACCGTGCGCGCCGCGCCGTGCCTGCCGATCATGCGTCGAACGGTGGGAGCAGCCGTCCTGGTTGCGTCAGCGCTTCTTCCGGAACGTACCAAGGCTCAGCCTGCTGGGTCGAACATGGCGCCGCCTGCTAAGACCCAGTCTGCCACGGCCCAGCCGGCCACGCCGACGGGCCCGCGCGTCCCGAATGAGTTGGGACGGATTCCGATCGTGGAGTGGCATCAGGTCGTCGCGGCCGACGGCACGTACAAGGTGTCGCGCGAGCGCTTCCGCGCCGAACTGCGCGAACTGCATGCGCGCGGCTATGTGCCGGTGAACCTGTCGGAGATGCTCGACAAGACGATGGACGTACCGGTGGGCAAGACGCCGGTGCTGTTCACCTTCGACGATGCCTCACCGAGCCAGTTTCGCTACATCGAGCGCAGCGGGACGCTGATGGTGGATCCCACCAGTGCCGTCGGCATGCTGCTCGACTTCATCAAGACGCACCCCGACTGGAAGGCGAAGGGGCTGTTCTGCATGCTGCCGGCGGCCGAGGCCGGCCATGCGTTCTTCGGCGACAAGGGCATCGACGGTCAGAAAACGGAGTGGCGCTTCAAGAAAGTGCAGTTCCTGGCGAGCCAAGGCTTCGAGCTGTGCAACCACACCTTGTGGCACGCGAAACTCAATAAGTATTCGGACGCCGTGGTGCAGGAACAGCTGGCCCGTGGCGCGATGGCGATCGATTCCGCCGTGCCCGGCTACACGGTTCGCGGGTTTGCGCTGCCTTACGGGTTGTGGCCGAAGAACCGGGCACTCGCGTTCAACGGCTCGTGGTACGACAAGAAGAGCAAGCGCGACATGCGCTACCGCCATGAGGCCGTGTTCGAAGTGGCCGGTGGTCCGGCGCGCAGCCCGTTCGATCCGGCGTTCAATCCAAAATCGTTGCCGCGGGTGCCGCTACAAGGCGGCACCAAACTGTCCGCCACGCTCGATCAGATGGACAAGCCCGGCAAGTGGGCGCGCTACGTCTCCGACGGCAACCCGAAAACCGTCGCGAAGCCATAGCGCGCTCGCCGGTCGTTACGGCGTGCTGCGCATCTTCTCGGTTTCATCCCAGCGATCGACGGCGCGCCGCAGATGTGGAATCACGATGCTGCCGCCGACGATGAGCCCGATGCTCATGGTCTCGAAGACTTCATCGCGCGACACGCCTTCTTCGGCGCAGCGCACAATGTGGTAGGTGATGCAATCGTCGCAGCGCAGCACGAGCGACGCCACGAGGCCGAGCAGTTCCTTGGTCTTCACACTGAGGGCGCCGCCTTCGTAGGCGCGACCGTCGAGATTGAAGAAGCGGTTGATGACGAGGTTGTTTTCGCCAAGGATGCGCGTGTTCATGCGCTCGCGGAACATGCGGAATTCGGCGAGCGCGTCGCTTTCAAGGTGCTCGCCACCGACGTGATCGTGTGGCGGAGTGTTCGGCGTGGGCGCGTCGGTCACAGCGAGTAGTTGCGAAGGGTATTGAGCGCAGTTTCCAGCGCGGCGCGCTGCTGTTCCGTGGGCGAGCTGGCCCACAGCTCTTCATACGCCGAGATGGCGAGCGCGAGGGCTTCCTTGTCGTGCTCGGCGGACGCCAGCGAGCTCGCGTTATCGGCGAGCGCGGCCTTGGCCAGCAGGTCTTCGGGGAAGCGCTGGGTCACCTGGAGCCAGCGGATCGTGCGATCGCGCTGATTCGATTCGGTCAGCGCCCACATGTGCCAGGCGCCGCGATTCTGTGGATCGGACGCCAGTGCGCGACTCGCCAGTTCACCGACGACTTCGGGACCGCGGCCTGAGAGCCAGTAGGCGTTGGCCAGAATGACGAGAGCGCGGGCGTTGGTGGGCTGTTCGTCCACCACGCGCTCATACAGGGGGCCGGCGACTTCGGGCATGTGCAGCCAGGGCTCGGCGGCCGCCACCAGGGCATCCGGCGTGACCGTGGCACGGAGCGTGTGCAAGCGCTCCATGAGAGCACCGACGTTTCCGGAGGCTTCGTAGGCGCCCACCGCGTCAGCGAGGGCAGCCGGGAGGTCAAGAGGAGGAGCGATCATGGTCGAAAAGTAGACAGGTCCGGTGATCTGGTCAGGTCACGGACACGATTAATGGGTTGCGCGATTGGAGCAGGATCGTAATACTCCTAGTGTCACGCGACGCTTTTCGAAGTGCGCGTAACAAGCCCACCGACATCGGCTGGCTGCGCCCGGGTCTCAACCCCCGCGGTACCGGAAGGCAAATACGGCTTTTCCGGCAAGTGCGACGGTACGACTCTCCCCGTCCAAAGCGACCCGCAATCTCAGCGCTCTTCGCGCACCTCGAGCCCGACACGGGCATCGAACTTTCGGCCCATGGCGTAGCATGTCTTCATGCCTGCTGTGGCGTCGCGCTCCCTTCCAGATCGGAACGGAGCCCACTGTACCACTTGCAGTTTTCGAATGACCGAACGCAAACGCCCCATTCGCCGCAGCCGCACCAGTGCCGCGCCGTCCCCCGATTCCGGTGGGGACGACAATCCGTATCTCGACGCACCATCGGCACCCGCGCCGAGAGAGGCCGCCCCACCGCCGCCGACGGCTGGAACGCCCGATGAGGCGCCTCGCCCGCGCCGTGGTCGGCCCCCGCGTCGTCCCGCGGCCGATGTGGCGGCGGCGGAGGCTCCGGCCAGCGTCGAACGGGAAGCCCCTCCGACGCCGCCCGCCCCGCGCGCCGAATCGCGCAGCGAGCCGGCTAGCGAGCCGCGTGTCGAACGCCGTCCCGATCCGCGGTCCGCGCCGCGACCGGAAGCGATGACGCCTCCTCCGTTCTTCGATCCGGCCGCCGAGCGTCCTCGTCCGGACAGCGCCGATCGATACGATCGCGCCTTCGACCGGCCGGCCAATCCGCCCGCCAGCAGCGCGGAACGTCCCGAGCCGCGCCCTGAGCGTCCGTACGGCGATCGCCCCGAGCGGCCGGACCGTCCCGACCGCGGCGGGCGTCATCGCGACCGTGGACGTCATCGCCACGAGCGTGGCGACCGCGGACCGCGTCCTGAACGTGTCGACGGCGGCGCGGGTTCGCCGGCCGGCGGACAGTCCGCTCCGCAGGACAGACCGGATCGTGGTCCCGACCGTGGTGCCGATCGTGGACCCGACCGCGGTCCGGATCGTAGTGGCGACCGGAACGGCCAGGATCGCGGTGGCGATGCCGCGCGTCGAAATGGACGCCGCGGGCGCAATCGGTTCCGGCGCGGTGGTGCCGGTGGCGAGGGCCGTGCGCCGCAGGGCGCCGACGGTTCGGTTGAGCGCGCCCCGTCCGTGCCGTCCACGCCGACGGTGGTGGAAGGCACGATGTCGGGCTGGTTCGACCCCTCGCGTGACGGTGGCTTCCTGCGTCGCGCCATCAATAGCTACCTGCCCGACCCGGCCGATCCGTTCGTGCCGCCGGCGCTGGTGCGGCTGCACCAGCTCCGGCGTGGCGACAAGCTCGACGCGACGTTCGGGCGCGACCCGCGCGGTCGTCAGGTCATCATCGAAGTGCAGCAGCTGAACGACGGCTCGCCCGTCGTGCTCGAGAAGCGCTCCGACTTCAACACCCTCACGGCCAGCTATCCCGACCGGAAGCTGACGCTGGAAACGGGACGTCCGGCCAAGACCGGCCCCGAGCTCACGCGTCGCGCGATCGACCTGATTGCACCGATCGGCTACGGTCAGCGCGCCCTTATCGTGGCCCCGGCCCGCGCCGGTAAGACCACGCTGCTGCAAGCCATCGTGGAAGGGGTGGCGATCAATCACCCCGAAGCGGCGCTGCTCGTGCTCCTGGTCGACGAACGGCCGGAAGAAGTGAGCGAGATGATCACGTGGGGCTACGGCGAGGTCGTGGCGTCCAGCTTCGACATGCCGCCGAAGCGGCACGTGGAAGTGGCCGAGATGACGCTCGAGCGCGCCCGCCGTATGGTGGAACAGGGTAAGGACGTCGTGATCGTGCTCGACTCGATCACGCGGTTGGCCCGCGCCTACAATACGGTAGAGCGTGGCACCGGCCGCACGATGTCCGGTGGTCTCGACAGCAATGCCATGCAGAAGCCGAAGGCGTTCTTCGGATCGGCGCGTATGATTGCGCCGCAGCATGGTGGTGGATCGCTCACGATCATCTCCACCGCGCTCGTCGAAACCGGCTCGCGCATGGACGACGTGATCTTCGAGGAGTTCAAGGGCACCGGCAACTGCGAGATCAAGCTCGATCGCTCGCTCGCCGACCGTCGCATCTTCCCGGCATTCGACATCGGCACCAGCGGCACGCGGCGTGAGGAAAAGCTCTATCGCCCCGATCAGCTCGACAAGGTGCACCTGCTGCGTCGTGGGTTGCACCAGCTCCCGCCGCAAGCGGGCATGGAGTGGCTCATCAAGCGCATTGCGGCCACCACCAACAACGATTCCCTGCTCGACGGACTCTGAGTTCCAGTGTCGTCGTGACACGTACCACGCGGGGCGACGGGAATCCGTCGCCCCGCGTGGCATTCCATACGGTTGGTTCCGGGCACGCGCCGGGACGACCGGTCGACCGCTGGTCTCGAATGCTGAGGGAACATGACGATTGGGCCGGGAGTGTCACGGTTTCCGCTGATTGTTCAAGTGCGATCGGGCAATATCCGATACCCGTAGATGATGGCGTGCCCAGGCAACGCAGCCCGAGTCGCCCTCTCGCGTGTAGTCCCTCGCTCCTCTCCAATGTTTCGCACTCTGTCGCTCCGGGCCAAGATCCTCGCCCTCCCCGTCGTTGCCGCGATCGGCTTCCTGGTGACCCTCGGTACGACGGTGGTCCTTGGCCGGAGTTCGCAGGCGCAGCTCGAGCGCATCGAGATGCAGGCGTCGCCGGCTCTCGAAGCCAGCCGCCGACTTCAGTCGAAGCTCGACGTGTACCAGCGCGCGCTGCGGGATGCGGTCGGCGCGAGCGACACGTCCGCCGTGGTCTCGGCGGACAGCATCGCCGCGAGCTTCCTTGCGTTGACGGACACGCTCGCCACGAACCCGAGTGTGGACTCGGCTGTCATTCGCACGATCGTCACTGACTTCACGACATACGCCGCCGCTGCACGCAGCTCCGGCTTCGGCCTGATCACCGGGGCAAAGCAAGAGCTCGTAGATGGCACGGCGGGCATGCAGACGAAGCAAGCCGTGCTGTCGAAGGCGTTGGACGAGCACACCAGGACGAAGGAAGCCGCGATCACCGCCGCCTTCGCGCAGGCACGCGCGCTGCAGGCGACAGCGCGCTGGGTCACGACGATCGTACTGGTCGTGTCGCTGCTCGCGCTCGGCCTGCTCGCGGTTGGCACGCTGCGCAGCATCATCGGCGCCATGCAGACGCTGTCCACGGCGGCGACGGAGATCGCGCGCGGCCGCATCGGGCAGCAGATCGACATCACCAGCCACGACGAAATCGGTACGCTGGCGGGCGCCTTCCGTGAGATGCTGGAGTACATCGGCGGTGTGGCGCGTGCCGCCGATCGACTGGCCGCCGGCGATCTCACGTCGAAGGTGACGGTGCGCTCGGAGCATGACGTGCTATCGAAGAGCATCAACGAAGCGACCGACACGCTGCAAGGCATCGTCAGCGAGATCAACACGGTGATCGACGCGGCGAAGCATGGCGATCTGGGCAAGCGTGCCAACCCGGAGCAGTTCCGCGGCGCCTACGCCCAGCTGATCTCGGGCACGAACGAAATGCTCGACTCGGTGGTGAAACCGATCAGCGAAGCCAAGCAGGTGCTGGAGCGCGTGGCGGCCCGTGACCTCTCGGCGCGTGTGACCGGCGACTACGTGGGCGAACACGCCGCGATCAAGGATTCGCTGAACACGGCGCTCGAGAATATCGCGGAAGTGTTCGCGTCGCTCACCACGGCGATCAGCCAAGTGCACTCGGCAGCCCGCGAGATCGGTGAAGGCAGTCAGGAGCTGGCGAGTGGCGCGTCCGATCAGGCCGGCGCGATCGACCAGGTGTCGAACCGCATCAAGGTGGTGGACGACCGTACGAAGGCGAACGTGGCCGACGCGAACGAAGCGCGCGCAGCGATGGAACGGGCGAACGTGGACAGCGAGCAGGGCGTGGAACGCATGACGGCGCTGGCAGAAGCGGTGGCCGAGATCAAGCGCTCGGCCGACTCCACGGCCAAGATCGTGAAGACGATCGATGAGATCGCGTTCCAGACGAACCTGCTGGCCTTGAACGCGGCGGTGGAAGCAGCGCGCGCCGGCGACGCCGGGAAGGGTTTCGCGGTCGTGGCGGACGAGGTGCGCAGTCTCGCAATCCGTGCGTCGGACGCGTCACGCAACACAGCGACGCTGATCGAGGAGTCGGTACGGAAGGCCGAGACGGGTGTGCAACTGAACGACAGTGTCACGAGACGTCTGCACGAGATTCGGACCGGGGTGCAGCGTGCCTCGGCGATCATGAACAACATCGCCGAAGGGGCAGCTGAGCAGCAGAAGGAGCTGGCCGAAGTCACCTCGTCGATGGACCAGATTGCGAGTCTCACGCAGCGCACGGCCGCGAACGCCGAGGAGTCGGCGAGTGCGGCGGCTGAGCTGTCCGCACAGGCTGGCGAGATGCAGGAACTGGCGTCGCAGTTCGATGTGGGCGCCCGCGCTTCGCATCGCGACGCCAGCCACTCAGTGACGTCGGCCTCACGTCGTCAGGCCGAGATGCATGCAACACCGGCGTTCTCGTCGCGCCGTCCGGTGATGCCCAGATCGGCACCGGCGAAGGCGTCAGCGAAGGCACCAGCGAAGGCGTCAGCGAAGGCGTCAGCGAAGGCACCAGCGAAGGCACCAGCGAAGGCACCAGCGAAGGCACCAGCGAAGTCCGGTGCATCAGCGGCGCCGAGGGCGCCGATGCGTCCAGCGGCCGCGGTGCTGACGAAGGCTCGTGCTTCGAGTGCGTCATCGAACGGCCTGCACGCGCAGGATGACGTGTTCCCACTGAGCGCGGCCGCGATGATTCCGTTCGACGATGAGGATGGATCGGCCGACGATATCCTCGGCTCGTTCTAGTGCATTCCGATTGACGGGAGCGAATCGGCATTGGCGTCACGCGCCGCCGCCCGGTACTCATCGAGTAGCGTGGCGGCGGCGCGGATGCCGCCGAGGTAGTTCTCGACACTGATCCATTCGTCGGGCGCGTGGGCGTTTTCCCCTGGCAATCCGAAACCCATGAGCAGTACGGGCGCCCCGAGGATGCGCTCGAAGTCACCGACGACGGGAATGCTTCCACCTTCGCCGGTGATGACCGGCGCCCGTCCGAAGGCGGCTTCGAGTGCACGCTTACCGGCCTCGATGATCGGCCCCTTGAGGTCGGCCCGCCAGGGACGTCCACCGTGCAGGTTCTCGACGGTCACGGTCACACCGGCCGGCGCCACGCGCTCGACATGCGCACGCACGAGCGCGGCGATGGCATCGGGGCTCTGATCGGGCACGAGCCGGAAGCTGACTTTCGCCATGGACACCGCGGGCAGCACGGTCTTGGCGCCCTCCCCGGTGTAGCCGCTCAGCATGCCGTTCACTTCACAGGTGGGCCGCGTCCACAACCGTTCGAGCGTGGTGTATCCGGGTTCACCGCCGAGCGCGGCCACGCCGACTTCGTGCATGAGATGATCGTCGCTGAACGGCAGTTCGCGCATCTGCGCGAGCACGGCGTCGGGGAACGGACGCACGTCGTCGTAGAAACCCGGGATCGCGATGCGCCCCTCGGTGTCGTGCATGGTGGCGAGGATGCGCGCGAGCGCCATCGCCGGATTCACCACCGCACCACCGTACATCCCGGAGTGCAGATCGCCGTTGGCGCCCCGCACGTTGATCTCGAGATACGCCATCCCGCGCAGCGACGACAGGATGCTGGGAATCCCCGGCGCGAACATGGTGGAGTCGGAGATCACGACGGCATCACAGGCGAGCCGCGTTTTCTCGCGCTCGAGAAACTGCTCGAGGTTCTCACTGCCGACTTCCTCTTCCCCTTCAGCCAGCACGATCACGTTCACGGGCAGCGTGCCGCGCACGGCGAGATGCGCCTCGAGCGCCTTGATGTGCAGGTACAGCTGACCCTTGTCGTCCACCGAGCCACGCGCGTAGATACGACCATCGCGCACGGTGGGCTCGAATGCCGGCGAGGTCCACAACTCGAGGGGTTCCGCCGGCTGCACGTCGTAGTGACCGTACACGAGCAACGTGGGCGCATCGGGGCCGGCATTGCGCCACTCGCCGACCACGATGGGATGCCCCGGCGTGGCCTCGATGGTGGCGGTGAAGCCGATCCGCGTCAGTGCATCGGCCACGAACTGCGCCGCGTCGGCACAGTCGGCTTTGTGCTCGCTACGCGCACTGACGCTCGGAATGCGCAAAAAGGCGAACAGTTCGTCCTGTGCACGCGCATCGTTGGCGCTGCACCAGGCGGCGAGATCAGCGGGGATCGTGGGAGCGGTCATGAGTGATATTCAGCGTGAACGTGAATGACGAAACGGTCTCTTCCTTGGGATCACGACGGAAACTGCGACTCCTATCGAAACGCGGCAGACGGCGGCGGCTACCGTGCGGTACGGCCGACCATGAGCCCCGCGAATGTGGCCAACATGCCGGCCACGAGGCTCACCGTCACGTACAACGCCGCGCGCCCTGCTCTGCCTTGCTGCAGGAGCGTGACCGTTTCGGCGCTGAACGTCGAAAACGTGGTGAAGCCACCGCAGAGGCCCACGGTGAGCGCCACCCGCAGCACCTGATTGTGATCGGGCGCGTCGAACAGGCGCGCGAACAGGCCGATGAGAAAGCTGCCCACCACGTTGATCAGCAGCGTCGACACCGGGAACCCGTTGCCTGCGCGCAGCAACAGCACGCCGATCACGTATCGCGCCAGCGAACCGATCGCCCCGCCACCGGCGACCGCGAGCAGCATCGGCGTCGTCAACGCATTCACGGCCGCCTCGGCACGTCGCGCGCGATCCGATACAACCAGATACGCCGCTCGGTCACGATGCCGTCGCCGCGGCGCAGTGGCACCGTGACGCCCCGCTGCGATGCGGCGAACCACGTGCCCACCACGCCCGCCAGTGAATCCCCTTTGGCGTTCGCGTCGAAAGCGGCCACGAGACCATCGCCGGGGCGGATCTTGTCGTAGGCGTTCGGCCAGATGTCGTACTGGTTCGTGCGACCGCCGAGGTTGAGGGCGAACACCGTGGGCTGATCGGGGAGGTGGAAGGCCAACTCCGAGGCGTCCTGATAGCGATCGGCGGCTACCCACCGATCGACCGTGCCGTCCAGGAAAGTGCTCTGCCGGCTGTGCTCCACCGCCGCCGCCAGCGTCTCCCAGCCATGCGCACGGGCAATCGGATCCTTGCGCGGCGGGATCGGCAAAATCGGCGTGGCCGCTTGCCACGCCACGATGGCCAGCAGACTCGCGGCGACGGCCAAGCCGCGATGCCACCAGCGGCCGAACGCCCACGGTTTTTCACTGGTGGCCAGCAGCATCATTGCGCCCGGATAGATCATCGCCGGCCAATTCGCTTCCACCGACCGGCGCCACGCACTCACGGCAAAGAACGCGAGCGGGACCACGGAGATCACCGCCAATGCGAAGCGACGCACCATCGGGTCGGTGGGGGCCAGATCGCGGCGCATGCGCCACCCGTCGCGCATGGCGAACCACACTGCACCCGCCATCAAGAGAAAGAGGATCGGCGACGCGAGGCCGACCTGTCCGCCCAGCATCTCGAGTTCACGCGACAGGGGATTCCCTCGCGCGCTCGGACTGAATCCATGCCCCAGCTGAAAGCGGAACGACACCCAATTGTTGAACGCGTTCCACGCAACCACCGGCGCGAACATCCCCAAGGCAATGATCGAGGCGACCCACGGTCCCGGCTCCGTGAACCGTTTCCGCAGCGCGGGATGCATGACGCAGGCGATCACCAACCCCATCGGCAGCAGCACAGCCGTGTACTTGGCCACGAACGCCGCGCCAAGCCCGAGGCCGGCCACCGTCCACCAGCGGAGGCTGCGCCATGAGCGCAGGGGCGACGCCAGGGCCCGCTCCACGCCGAGGAGCGCAAACATCGTGCTCGCGAACAGCACCGCATCGGGCGTGGCCAGCACGAGGCCGAGGGTCGCGATCGGCATCAGCGCCACCAGCATCGCGGCACGCGTCGCGGCGCGACGTCCGCTCGGGCCACGACCGGCCAGTTGCCACGCGCAGATGACCGCCGCGAGCTGCATGAGCAGCGCCGCCACGGCCGGACCGGCGCGGACGCCCATGGCCGTCTGGCCAAACAGGCGTGTGCCGGCGGCGATCAGGAAGGCGATGCCGGGGGGATGATCGAAGTAGCCCGCTTCGAGCCGACGCGACCACTCCCAGTAGTAGGTCTCGTCGGGCAGCAGCGGGACAACTGCCGACAGGCCAGCCCGCAGCACGACCGCCACGAGAATCCAGCTCGCAGCCGACGTCCACGAGCCGGGAGGGGCGATGGGAGGCTTGGTGGCAACGTCAACCGGTATCGTCATGGGCGGAGGGTAAGTTGCATCGGTGGCCAATCGTCTCGCTACCGAATCGCCGCGATGCCGGCGACCAAAGCGGCCACACTCTTGCAACAGCGCTTGACGCTGCTTGCCGCGACGAGAGCGATCGGTCAGCTTGTCCACAGGACGGGACGGTGCCAGTGCTGTGACGGTTACGGCTGGCCCCTGCCATGCGTCCTAGATGGACGTCGCAATCCGGGAGGCCCTTCCGGATGGCTCATTCACTTCTGTTGACAGGACGGACCTGCATGCGGGTCTCTGCCCCCATTGCGAACATGCGCGCGACGCTCAAGGCGTCGCGACGCGCAACGACGACCGCGCTCGCCCTGATCGGGCTGGCCGGTTGCCTCGATCTCAAGGCCACCGCCGACGCCTGCACGATCTCGGTCGCGCCAGCCGCACTGACGCTGCCGGTGAACGGCGCGTCGTCGATCGTCGGCACCGCGTTCGATTGCAAAGGCAATTCGATTCGCAACAAAAGGATTTCGTATTCCTCGAGCAATTCCGCGGTCGCCACGGTGACCACGGAAGGCAACGTGATCGCGGTCAGCGTTGGCAGTGCCTCGGTCTCGGTCGTGGCCGACGGCAAGAGCGCGTCGGTACCCGTGACCGTGACGCCGGAGGTCGCCGCCACGGTGATCATCAACCCGTCCGTGCTCACGCTGCGCCGCACGAACACGCGAGACCTCGTGGCCACGGCGCGTACCAACCAGAACACCATCATCGCCAACAGCACGTTCCGATGGAGCAGCAGCAATTCGTCGATTCTGTCGGTCGATCAGAGCGGCAAGGTGACGGCGCTTGCACCCGGCAATGTCGTCGTGACGGCGACGGCCGACCAGACGGTGGGCAGTGCCAACATCATCGTGACGGATATCCCGATCGGCAGCTGTACGCTGAGCCCAGCCTCGTCAAAGGTCACGGTGTCGCAGAGCGTGCAACCCACGCTCGTGGTCCGTGATACCGCCAACAACGTGATTCCGTCTCAGGGACGGCCGATCGTGTGGACGAGCAGCAATGAAATCGTGGCCACGGTGTCCAACACCGGACTGGCCACCACGCGCAAGGCGGGGACCACCACGATTACCGCGTCGCCGGCCGAAAACGCGCAGGTCACCTGCAGTACCGGTATCGAGGCTGTTGATCCGCGCATCGTACAGACGGTCATTCAGCAGCGTACCGGATCGTTGCGACTGGGAATCCCTCGCGGATTCTCGGCGATCCTGCTCGATTCGACGAGCGCGCAGGTGCCGGCCGGTCGCATCATCACCTGGAGCACGAGTACGCCGACGGTGATCAGTATTACGCAGGCTGGGATCGTGACCGGGCTGGCGCTCGGGACGGCACGGGTGATCGCGCGGGCCGAAGCTGTGGCCGACACGGTTACACTGTCCGTGACAAATATCCCGGTCGGCACGGTCGTGGTGGCCCCGCTGCAGATTTCGCTGCTAGAGGGTCAAACGCGCCAACTCAGTGTTGTGGTGACCGATTCTACCGGGCGCGAGATCACCGACCGTCCGGTCGAGTGGATTTCGAACGACCCGTCGAAGGCGACCGTGAGCGCGACGGGACTGGTTTCCGCGATAGCTGCTGGCAACGTGGCCATCGCCGCCACCTCCGAAGGTCGGGGGGCCCAGACGACGGTGATCATCCAGCAGACCCCGGTCGACACGATCGTGGCGAACCTCACGAATGCGGCGTTCACCGTCACTCGTGGCGTGACGAGTGCCTTTGCCATCACCTTGCTGGACAGCCGCGGCAATACGCTGCGCAACCGGAACGTCGTGGTGAGCAGCGATACGCCAGGCGTTTCACAGGGTGCCGCGAACGCGCAGTCCACCCTCGTGAGCGTGAGTGGCATCACGCTGGGCGAAACCACGCTCACGTTGCAGGTGGTGAACGCCAACAATCAGAACGAAGGTAAAGCGACGCGGGTAAAGGTCACCGTCCTCGCGCCGGTTGCACCGGCGGTGCGCGCTCCGTAGCGCGCCCCCTGACGCGGCCACCGGCCCGCGGTCTAGCTTTCTCGGCGGGGCGCTTCGTGCTGAAGCGCCCCGCCGTT
>JBBARJ010000042.1:12596-15609 GCA_040399825.1 Gemmatimonas sp. | reverse complement strand
GTTCGCCTTGCTCGTGCTCTCCGATGGCCCACGCGTCGGGCCGTCGTGGATTGGCTACGCTGGCACGGCGCTCGCCTTCCTGCTCGTGGGCGCGGGCGCGCACACCACACAGACGGCGGGGCTCGCGTTGGCCACCGACGTCGTGACTGAAGACAAGCGGCCGCGCGTGATCGCGCTGATGTATCTGATGATGCTCATGGGGACGCTGATCAGCGCGCTGTTCTTGGAGTCGGTGTTGCGCGACTTCACACCATTGCGACTCATCCAGGTCATTCAGGGGACCGCCGTCTTCACCATCGTGGTGAACATGATCTCCCTGTGGAAGCAGGAAGCGCGCGTTCGCGGTGTGGTCGAGTATGCGAAGGGGGAGCGTCGCCCCATGTTCCGCGAGGCCTGGCGCACGTTCTCGAGTGGAGGGCAGGCCGTCCGTCTGCTCGTGGCGTCGGGGCTCGGCTTCTTCGCGTTCAACCTGCAGGATGTCCTCCTCGAGCCGTACGGTGGGGAGGTGCTCGGCCTTTCCGTATCGCAAACCACCATGCTGACCGCGATCATGGCCGTGGGCGCCGTCATCGCGTTTGGGCTCTCGGCGTCGATGCTTCGGCGCCAGCAGGATCCGATTCGCCTCGCCGCGCTCGGGGCGCTGATCGGCATCGTCGGATTTGCCGGCATCGTGTTCGCCAGTCCGATCGAGTCGGCGGGGATGTTCCGCCTCGGTGTGGGGCTGATCGGTCTCGGGGAAGGCTTCTTCGGGGTCGGGACGTTGTCCTACGCGATGCAACTGCGCGATCCCTCCCAGCATGGCATCGCGCTCGGCGCGTGGGGGGCCGTCTTCGCGACGGCGGAAGGGCTGTCGTTTGCGCTGAGCGGCGTGATGAAGGACTGGCTCTCGCATCTGGTGCAGCAAGGGGCGCTCAGCCCCGGATTGAATGTGCCGTCGGTTCCGTACTCGGCCGTGTATCACCTCGAGATTTTGATGTTGTTCGCCACCCTGGTGGCACTAGGACCTCTCGTTGCCCGTCGCGTCGCCGGTCAAGCCGAGCGCGATCACGCCAGCCGTTCGTTCGGGCTGGCAGACATTCCCGCTTGACCATTCTTCAACACTCGGAGCCGTAGCGATGCAGTACATCGACGGAGCTCAGATCGCCCTGTATGCGTTCTGGATATTTTTCGCAGGGCTGATCATCTACATTCGACGCGAAGACAAGCGGGAAGGCTATCCCCTCGAATCACCGCAGGGGCCGCGCGACGGGTGGCCGAAGTCGGCCGGCCCGAAGACCTTCATTCATCGGCCGCACAGCGGCGAGGAGACGCACTGATGTCGGACATCAAAGCGGTGCCGGTCGACGGCTTCAATGGGTCGCCGCTGGTCCCTACCGGAAACCCGATGATTGATGGTGTTGGCCCTGCGGCGTGGGCCGATCGTGCCGACGAGCCCGATCGCACGTTCCACGGCACGCCGAAGATTGTGCCGATGCGTCTCGATCCCACGTTCTCCGTCGCCAAGGGTGATCCCGATCCGCGTGGGTTGCCGGTCGAGGCGGTGGACAAGGTGACGGCCGGAACCGTGATCGAACTGTGGGTCGATCGCGCCGAACCGCAGGTCCGTTACTACGAGGTCCAGCTCACCGGATCGGAACGCCGCATCATGCTGCCCGCCGGTTTCGTGCAGTGGCCGAATTTCGGGCTGTGGGGGAATGACCGTCTGCTCGTCAAGTCGATCACCTCGGCGCAGTTCGCCGATGTGCCAGCGATTCGCCGCGACGACCAGATCACGTTGCTCGAAGAGGACAAGGTCATGGCATACTTCGCCGGTGGCCATCTGTACGCGACGGCCGACCGGAGCGAGCCGATCATATGAGCGGTCACGAGGTGGGGAACGCCGAGTACATCAAGGGAGTCCCCCATCCGCTCCCCGCCGGCGAGCACGTGCTGTGGGAGGCGGCTCCCGATGCGCGCGCGCTCGCGACGCACGTCTTCCATCGTCGGTTCGTGGCGATGTATTTCGCGGCCATGCTGGTGTGGTGGGGAATTCAGACGGTCGAGCCGGTGTCGAGTCAGGCGTTCGCCGTCGGACTCGGCATCCGGCTGGTGTTGACGGTGATCGTGTTGGCGATCGCGGAAGTGCTCGCCAGAGCCTCGGCGCGGACCTCGTGGTATGCCATCACGAACCGGCGCATTGTCATGCGTCTTGGCATCGTGTTCCCGATGTCCATCAATATCCCGTTCTCGATCATCGATGGTGCGCGAGTCGGCACGTTCCGTGACGGAACCGGTCAGCTGGTCCTCACCCTCGGCAAGGCGCATCGACTCGCGTACATCGCGCTGTGGCCGCACTGTCAGGTGTTTCGATTCACGCATCCGGAACCGGTACTCCGCGCGTTGCTGGATCCCAAGGCGGTGAGTGCGTTGCTCGTCAACGCCATCGCCGCCGTCGCGGAGCCGAACGTTCGCATCGAGCGGACGGGAGAGCGGGGCAATGCCCCTGCCGACACCATTTCGGCCGCGCAACCGGTCGTGGCATGAGCGAGGTTTTCGCATGACCGGTCCTGTGCACTTCGAAGCGGAACCCGGCGCGCGTGCGGATGCACGGCCGCTTGAGGTTCCGAAGTCTGCGCTGGTAACGGCCGCGGCGCTCATCGCCGTGGTGTTCATGCTCTGCATCGCCGCGCGCATCTTTGGATTCGGTGCGTTCGCTGAACGGCAATCGGCGGTGATCGCCGAGCGTCAGCTCCTGTTCATCGATGAGAGCAACGGCGGCATCCGTGTCGTCGACGCGACCACGCAGGGGCTGGCCGCGTCGCTGGAGCCAGGGACCAACGGATTTCTCCGCGGCGCGCTCCGTGCGCTCACGCGAGGCCGGTCCAGTGCCGGTATCGGACAGGCGGTGCCGTTCCGATTGGTGCGCTACGCAGACGGTCGGCTGGTGTTGATCGATCCGACCACCAAGCGATCGGTAACGGTCACCAGCTTTGGGTCCACGCAGGTCGAGTCGTTCGATCGACTGCTGCGTCCC
>JBBARJ010000042.1:0-12586 GCA_040399825.1 Gemmatimonas sp. | reverse complement strand
CCATGGCGCCTTCGGCGGCCGCCACGCCGTAGCGCGTCAGCGAAGCGGCGCCTGAGTGGTCAGGAGTCGCTTCGCGCTTGCGGCGACGGCCCCGTCCGGGTGCGCCGAATACTGCGTCAACAGCACGGCAACCTCGGGATGCTTGAGATGTGACGCGAGCTCGAGCGCACACACGAGTGTTACTTGGTCGGGCGCGGATTTCACGATGGACTCGAACACGCGTAGTGATCGGATGTACGCGATGCGGTCGGCCAACTTCGAGAGTGGATCGGGGAGCGGCCTGCCGAGTGATGTTGCCCCCCGGCCGGCGACAAAGTCCGCGTTGCGGTGACCGATACACCCGATCATCGCCTGATCGATCTTGCCGGCGAGCGTGCCACCACAGCCTGCGAGCGCGAATGCCAGCACCCCTGCCCAATAGCGCGGGCGGGCGCGCGATGCGGGCCAGGCGCGCAGTACGACAACGCGTAGTCGGTCAGAAGAAAAAGATCGCATGAGGAGCATGTTCGCGCGCGCGCGCGGCAAAATCAAGAGCGCAGACGCGCGCAGCACCTTCATGAGGCTCACGTCGCGGGCGATGATCCCGCGCATTCATTTCGTTCTCCGCTGAGGCGCACATCGATCCGCTTGGGCCGAAGGCCGCAACGTACCGCCGTCTTGCCATGGAGCAGTGGGGGCCGCTGCGGCAACGCACCGAGGTCCGGTTGGCCATCATCACGGGCGTCTGCGCCGTGCTGATGCTGCTGGCCGCCGCCCCCTCGCTGATCTGGACCGCCGATCCCACGGCACTGGGTGTCGGCAGTTTGCTCCTCATCCACACCGCCATGGAGTTGCGGCCGTTTCGCGACCGATGGCACGCGTGGCGCACGATCGGATCGATCCGGCTTGAGGTGCCGACCATTGACCTCGTGCCCGGACAGCATGCACCCTACGTGATACACGTCGTGCCGCGCCGCGTTGGACAACTGCAGTCGATCGCGTTGCACTTCGCGTATCGCGAGTCCCGTAGTCCGCCGAGCGCCACGGTGTGGGAGGTGGACGCGACCATCTCCACGCCCACGCTCACCGTTCAGCAGAGCTGCGACGTCGCGATTGACGTGGTGCTGCCGCCGGGCGTACCGCCCTCGCGGTACGACGACCAGTGGATGCGCGCATGGACCGTGACCGCCGTGGTCACGCTCACCGATGGGCGTTATTGGCGACGTGAGTACCCCGTGATGGTGTATCCCGGTCCCGTGCCGCTGGCAACGTCGGGAGGGACGGGCACCGTGGGGACGTCCGAGGGCTAGGCACGCCCGCGTTACGGTGTACTCAGTAGCCCTGTGCCCTTCACTTCGATCGCACACGAGACGTCGGCCGCGGCGGCGCGCAGTCGACGAAAGAGCAGGATGTTGACGGTCAACGCCATCGTTCCATCGGTCCCGAACCGTCCACTGAGCCGCGTGGTGAGGGCCGTGCTGGTGCGCGCTTGATCGGGCATGATGCGTGGTGCCGAGGCGAACGCGCCCTCTTGGTCAATGACCGTGGCGAAACGGTCGCCCGCCTCGAAGGCGATCGTCAACGTGTCAGCGCCCGGCACGTGGCGCACCGTCGCCCAGTCCGATGTCTGCGGCGTCTTCGACCAGATCTCCTTGCAGGTGGCCGAGCCCGTAGCAACAGCGTCGCCATACCGAATGAGGTATCGACCACTGACGCCGCGAGCGCGCAGCCCCTGGGGCGGCTGATCGCGCGGTGCACGCGTGCCCGATACAGGTGTGGCGGCCGACACCGACGCCCCGTTCGCGCTGGGCCGGAACTGCACCGTGGTGCCGAATTCCGTCACGATGTGATCAATCGCTTCCTTGCGGAGCTCGTGGCGAAGCCCCGTTCGCATGTCGAGGAATACGACGGCACCCGCGCGCACGATGTCGACGCGTCCTCGCATCCGTGAGCCGTCGATCAGGTGGACCTCGTCGAAGCGGAGGTCGGGACGGCTCGCGGACGCGCGAGCCGATGGCGCGAGCGGACGGGCACTGCCGGTGGCGCGGCGCACCGGCTCCACGAGCACCAGACGGCTTGAGTCGATGGTGTTTCGTGGTAACGCGTTGAGCGTGAGCGAAGGAACCCCAACCCTGCTGCTGGATCGTGTCGGTGCCGCGGACAGCCCCGCAGCCGCAACCGTGGCCTCGTTCGCGCTCACCGCCGTCGTTGCCAGTCGCGGCCGCGATTGAATGGACCATACGACACGCGCCATTCCCAGCAGATACAGCACCAGCCCCGCCGCGATCACGAGACGCGCCGTACGACTCCACGCTGGCGAGCCCGATGTGGTTCGCGTGCGGTAGCGACGAGGTGCGACAGGCGCGCCGAGGCCGCGGGCGCCGACCGTGGTGTTCGGGCTCGTGATGTTCCGGCCCACGCTGTTCCGGCTCACGGTATTGCGCGTCGCACTGGCCGGTGCACGCACCACGGGTACGCGCGCAGCGGGTACGCGCGCAGCGGCAGGCCGAGTGCCCGCACCGACGCGCGATGGCGCCGCGGTCGACGCTATCGGCGTCGTAGTCGGCGTTGGCACGGCCCGGACAGACGATGGTGATGCCGCCGTCGGCGACGACCGCGGGGGCGCTGCGGTGCGCGCCACGTCGTCGATGAGGCCGAACGCCGTGCCCCACGAATCGATCGCCCAGCGCGCCATGTCGGTGGCGACGAAGCGTTCTGCCGACCACTGCATCGCGAACGACGATGCCATGGTATCCCACTCGGCGCGTTCCACCGGTGACGCGGGTAGCCGCTGAGGTAATCCGCGTCGGATTGCCTCGAGCAAGAGCTCGGCCAACGGACGCGTCGCACTACCCGTTTCGTCGAGCAATCGATTGCGAAAACGCAGCAGCGCCGCCTCCTCCCACTCGGGAGGGTGCTCGCGGACCACGAGACAGAGTGCGCGCTGGACAAGCTCCCGGGAATCGAGGCTCATGCGTGCGGCTCGTCCTGCCCGTTGCCGCGCCAGTGCGCGCGCCTCACCGTCATCGCGTGATCCGCTCGGCGACCAGATCGGCCAGCGTTATGCATTGCTGTGTTCGACCCCACCGGATGATGGCGCTGGTTTTCGTTTGAGTTTCGGCGACAAAGCCGGTCGCGGTGAATCGTCCGCGCATTGAAAACTGCCATCGGATGCCGTCCGTCGTGCCCGCCGATGGGCCGATCTCGAACGCGCCGTTTGCGTCGACCGTTCCGTTCACGGAGCGAGTGGTTAGCGCGAAATCGCGCGCGCCAGGCTGGTGCTCGATACGCTCGATACTGGTGCGGCCAGGCGCCAAGACCGCCGCCATGCTGGAGCAGCTCGCGCTCCCGTCTACCACGCGTACTCGCTGGTGCACGCGGTACGCGCCGCCCAGTCCGGTGGCCACCGCAGACAACGAGCCGTCCGATCTCCGGTCGGCGTCCGCGGAAACGACGGGCGCCGTCAGGGGATCGGCCGGCGGCAATGGGCGCATGGACTGCCCAGCGATGGCTCGCACGGCGGGCGTCACGGCCGGCAAGATCGCGGCGGCCGTCGCCGCCTCTGACTTCCGATTGGCAATGCCGATCGCGCCCGCCACGAAGACCACGAGGCCGGTGGCGGCCATGACGCCAAACCAGATGCGCTCCGTGCGCTGTGCCTGCGCGGCCTGTATGGGGCTGACGCCTATCCCCGTGCTGCGCCAGCGGGGCACGGGCCGAGCGGTCGCCGTGGCCATGATTGCCGATGGCCGCGTTGTCGCCACGGCGTGTCTACTCGTTCGCGGCGGTGGCATCGTCGCTGTGGTGCGACGGACGGTCGCGGACGGTGGCGGTGGTAACACCGTCCCGTTGCCGTGCGGCGATGCGGCACCCCACGACGTGGCGCTGCGCGAGACGTCCAGGGGCTCGATATCGTGCGACAGGGCAGGACGCGGCACCGTTGCCGGCCCAACACCCAACGCCGCGCCCCACGCGTCCACGACCCATCGTGCCACGTCGGGTTGCAGGTATCGCGTGGCGACGAGATGGTGCACCAGGGGCGCTCGCCGCATCTCCCACGCGTCGTTCGTCGACCCGAGGGCGAATCGTGCACGAAACGTGGAGTCCACGGAGAGCAGCAGATTCACCAGCGGGCGGTGGTCGCTCCCGCACGCATCCAACAGCTCGTTGACGACACGCGTCGGCGACGTCTGGAACAGGGTCGCATCGCGTCGCCACGCATCCGCGAGCGCCGTCGCCGCGCGCGCGAAGGCATCAGTCGACGCGGGCACCGTCGGACTCAGCGCAGGGCGTCGAAACGGAGGACGCGGGCGGGCCTCGCGTTGCCAATCCGAACACGGCGACCCACGATGCATTCCACCGACGCGTTCCGGCCGACCACCACGTCGGTGTCGCCGTCCACGATGTACCATGGCACGTCGCTCGTGTTCACCAGCCACCACTTGCCTTGGTGTTGCGCCACGTAGCCGCGCGCCGCGCGATCCGCGCGTTCGTCAGGTAACGCGCCGACCAGCAGATGCCAGTCGTGCAACGTGAGATGATGCCACAGTACGAGGCTGTCCTGCTCCGAAATGACTTTGTCGCCGGTGTCCTGATGCAGCTCGGCCACGAGCACCGGTGCAGCGGTCCGCTCGTCGCCGCGCAAGCTCGTCATCGGTAATCCCTTCCCGAGAATCGTCCACTTTCCAGAAGACATCGGGAAGAGATGGCGCATGGTCTTGTACAGCGCGACTTCCCATTCGGCGGCGTCGGCACGCTGCGATGGTGCATGGAGCCCGTGCACGAAGGTCTGCGTGAAGCAGTGCGCCAACGCAGGTCCGAGACGGGTGCAGGCCACCTCGATCGCTTTCACGGAGGGGTTGCGCCGATCCGTGGGGTGCTCCACGAAGAGCGCCTTGGCGCCCATGGAGAGTTGCTCGTCCTCCTCGGCGGAGCGCGTGCTGTTCACGCGCTTGCCTTGCAACGGATGACGCTGGAGCAGCAGTTCGTACAGCAGCACGGCGAGGGCGTGCTTGTCCGTGGCGATCGAGGGCTGTGCCTTGTTCGCCAGTACTTCCGGGGCGATGTAGCCCGGCGTCCCCAGCACCGACGGGGGCGCGATCCCCGGAACGACCAGCGAGTCGATGTCGATGATGCACGCCTCTCCGCCCTTCGGATCGACGAGCACGTTCTTGTTCGAGAGATCCGCATGCGCGAGGCCAGCCATGTGCAGCCGGCGCACCGCCCGCGTGAGACGCACGGCGATCTGCAGACGGGTCAGCAGCGAGCCGCTTTCGGCTTGCGGTACGAACTTGGAGGCCTTGCCGCCGGTGAACCAGCGCACCTCTTTTTCCTGTGCCTGACCAAACCGATCTGTGAAGTAGAAGTTCTTGCGGTAGGTCGGTGTGACGACGCCGATCGCGGGCCAGACCAATTGGTGTCGCGTGGCGAAGTCGCGCGAAATGCTCTGCGCCCCATCGATCATGCCCACGGGCCAGCAGAAATACGGCGCCCAATAGGCACCGTTCGTGGCCAGTGTGGGATTGTACGTGGTCAGGATGCGCGTGAGGCGCTCCACGCGCTCGCGTCGATCGCGGAGGCTGCCGTAGTAGAAGCCTACGGCAAAGCGCCGGTCTTTCGTGAGGAAGACGCGCTTCTCGGCGCCGGTGCCAACCGGCTCGTCCTCCAACTGGAGAACGCGCCCGTCGGTCAGGCGGCAGCTAACGGCGCCCATACACTCCCCTCTCTCCGGGCCACGCACAGCGTCCGATCATCGTTCTCGCCACGCTTCTCAAATGCCAGCCACTCGGCCAACGCGCGCACCGGATCCAGCGCGTTCAGCACCGCCGTGGAGCGTGCAGGCGACACCCCCGCCGCAGTTGCGTGCTCGGCCGAGACTCCGTGCTGCAATTGTTGATACAGCGTCGCCGCATGCCGCGGCAGCGGATACCACGGATCCTCCACGCCATCGCTCGCCAACAGCACCGCGGCGCATCCCGCTGCCGGCTGCACCAACACCGACTGCTGCAGGCGCGCCAAGGCGCCGGTGTCTGGCAAGAAGTGCGCGACTTCGCCGGAAAACTCGCCCGCGTCGCCTTGCATCGGTTGGCTCGTGCGCCCGTCGTTGTGCAGCCAGACGATGCCGCCATCACCGACTTGCAGAAGACCGATCTCGTCATGGTGCAGGGCAGCCACCAACAGGGTGGTGCGCAACGCCCGGGGAGCACACCCCGTCCGTTCGGCGAACGCCTGCATTGCCCGCTGCACGTCGCTGGCGGCGGTCAGGAGTGCCGCATGGAGTGCGGCTGCCGGCAACACGCCGTCGGCGCGTGGAGACGGGGGCTGCAGCAGGTCTTTCAGGGCGCGCGTGACGGTGTGCACGGCGATCGCGGCACCGAGGCGGCTATAGGGCGCGGACCCCGCACCGTCGGCCACGGCGGCGCACCAGCCGTGCTCGTACAGCAGCACCGTGCCCGCATCCTCCCGATGCTCGCCGCGATGCGCGTGCAAACGGCCACGGCGCGACGCGAGCAACACGTCCCAGCCGTTTCGTACCGCATGCATTCCCACCGCTTCTTCGTGCTGTGGCGCGTCCTGTCCGAGCGTGATGCCCGGGGCGATCGCGTCGAGATGGTCACGCCACTCGTCGGGACACCAGGGGACGGACGGCGTGACCACGGTCCACACGGGTCGCGGAGGAAGCGTTGGCGCCGTGATGCTCTCCGGAGATGCGATTGGCTCGTCGCTCACGGAACGATCGTGATGCCGGGCGGCGGCGGCGGCAGGGTAATTCCGCCTCCATCTGCCACGGCGCCGACCTTTGCGCTGGTTTGCTTGATGGACGCCGACACGAACCGGAAGAACGCCTTGAATGCATCCGGTGACATGTCCTGCATTTTGATCACGATTTCGGTGACCTGCTTGAGCGCCTCGACGTCGGCTTGATCACCGCAGGCCACCGCAATGATGTTGGCTGGCCGGCGCTCCCGAAGCTGTTGCGCATACATCGGCCAATCGGCGTCTGTGGGCGCTCCGTCCGAGAGAATAAACACGAGGGGTCGCCAGTCGCCCTTCTGCTCGGCCGTGGTGCGAACCAACTCCCGCTCGAACGAGTCGAGCAGGAGGCGCAACCCGGCGCCGAAGTTGGTAGTTCCGCTCGCCGAGAGTTCCGGCGGATTGAACATCGCCACTTCGGTGAGCGGGACGAGCTGTTGTGCGTCGTTGCTGAAGGTGAGCACCGACAAATAGGCGCTCTCGATGGACTGCGGATCTCCCAGCAAATCGCGATGCAACTGCCGAATGCCGGACTTCACCGACTCGATGGGAGTCCCCTGCATTGATCCAGAGACGTCGGCGAGGATGTAGACGGGAAGGCGACGTGTAGACATGGGTGTCGTATTGGGAAAGCGAGAGTCGGGAAGTCCGGTCCTCCGGCGGTCGCACGATCAACGCGCTGGCGCACACTTCGGTTTCGCACGGGCGGTCGCGAATGGCCGAACGGCCCGGGGGAAATGCGAGACCCCGCAATGCCAACTTGGCATTACGGGGTGGGTTGCGCGGTGGGCAAGAGCCCGTTGCGCAGTTCCAGTCGCCGCGAAGCTACGGCCGGTTCATGTTGCCAGCACCAACCGTTGCGGCTCCAGTGGCCGGGGTGGCACTGCTGCTTGCCTTCACCGGCGGTTGCACCGGCGTCGCGAGCTTGGCCGTGCTGTCCGTCGCTGCCGTCGCTGTGTCGGCTGGCGGCATCCCCAACCCTTGGAAGGGCACGCCGTTCCACTCCGCCCGACCCCAGAGGGCAGGGTAGTCCTTCACCATCTGCGCGCCGTACAGCGGCTTGTACGCGCCGTTGTGACAGGTCACACACTGGGCCTTCGGTGCATCACCCTGAGCGCCCAAGCGCACCGCCGGATACACCGGCTGCAGCGGCGACAGGTAGTTCTGGTTCACGTCGCGAAGCATGAGGATGCCATGATACGCGGTGACACGAGCCGGCGGCGCTTCCTTCCAACTGGCGAATTGGCGGCTGTTGTGGCAGTACGTGCAGTTCACGCCCAACGAACGGGACTGGGACATCATCAGCGAGTACGTCCACTCCGTCTGCTTCACCGAGCTGCGGTTCATGTTCGTCGGCGTCACCTGCTGCGTGATGACACGCGCCCCGTCTCGGTCGAGATAGTGCCGGAGATAGTCGGTCTGATTCGAGTAGAACCAGAGGCCGTTCGGGAGCGGCTTGCCCATGTGACACGTGTAGCAGGTGACGCCGGTGTTCTTCACGTGCTGCGAGTACTGGCCGTTGATCTGGCGAGTCATCTGCAGCATGCGACGGGCCACCAGCTTCGTGTACAGCGGCTTGCCGTTCGGCAGCGTGTCAGACGCGAGATTGGCGATGTTGTGGCAGTAGGCGCAGTTGCCGGTGCCGGCCACCCAGGTGCTCATCGCCACCATCGTCCGATTGAACTCACCGACCGAGATGTCGTTCAGCACCTGCACGTTCTGCCACGGGAGGGGTCCCGGCGGCGACGCGCCCGCAGGCGGGAGCGGCGTGGGGATCTTCACTTGCGCGAACTTCGCCTTCAGATCGCCATGGTCGTAATTCTGCTCCATGGCTGTTCCGCGGTACCCGACTTGAACCGAGTCCGTTTCGGCATCGCCGCATGCCCCCAACGACAGCATCGCCAAGGGGATGGCCGCCGCCACGAGGCGGCGGCGCGTGGGTGTCAGGAAACTCACGGTGCCTTTCCTCCAACGGGGGCGGCGGGCGGCTTCGCGGCAGCGGGACCGGCTGCTGCCGGCGTGGTGGTTGCCGCAGGCGTGGCTGCCACAGGCGTCGCGAGGGAGTCAACCCGGGTTGAGTCGGCCGGCAGAGAATGCGCTGGCGTCATCAGGGCCGTCGAGTCGAGCATCATCGCGGGTTGCGGCGCCACGTACGTGGGGAAGGAGTCCGGTGCGGTTCCCTGATACCGGCCACGCAGCAGTTCCTGCTGTTCTGCCGTGAGGTTGTTTTGCGCCGGATAGGGCGATACCAGACCGTGCTTGACACCCCAGAGATACCAGTTGTCCACCACGGTGCCCGTGAGCAGGATGCCGATACCGCCGGTAAACGTGGTGAGCACCGCAAACCACCAGGCCCACCGATGGATCGACTCCATCGTCGCGTTGAACCCCATCGTCCAGCGCCAGAACAGCATCGAGCGTTCGGCGGCCGTGCCACGATCGGTGATCTGCTCGATTTCGCGTTCACCGCCGAGACGGGCCACGGCCAGGATCGTCGCGCCGTGCATGGCGAAGAGCACCGCGCTGCCGTACAAGAAGACGATCGAGAGCGCGTGGAACGGATTGTAGTACAGGTTCCCGTAGCGAATCGAAAAGGCCGACGTCCAGTCTAGGTGCGGGAAGAGGCCGAAGGGCACCATCTCACTCCAGCTGCCAACCAGCAGCGGCTGGAAGAAGAACGTGGAGTACAGGAAGATCGCCGAGGCGAACGCCCAAGGCAGGTGCGTACCCATGTTCAACGCCGTGGCCCGACGGTACACGCGCAGCCACCAGAGCAGAATGCTGACCGTGAGGAAGAATCCGGCCATCAGATACCAGCCACCTTGCTGCAGCGGCGGAACGTGCAACCCGTACTGCGGTGGCGGCGGTTCAAGGGCCAGCCACGGCAGCTGTCGAATGAATTCGACCGGATCCCAGCCCACCGAGGCCCACATATTCAGGCCAATGATCTCGAAGGCGAGGAATCCGAACAGCAGCGAGAACGTGCCCGCGGTTCCAAGGTAGACCGGGCCGATCTGCGCATCGCCGAGCTTGCCGGCGAGATACGAGAAGGTCCCCGTGCCCAAGCGTCCGCCCGGCGAATCCTCGATCGGGATGCCCGCCTCGGGAACGGTACGGACTTGGACGCGCGTGAAGAGATTCTGGTACTCAAGCATCAGGTCGATTCTCCTCAGCGCCAAATCGGAAGATTAAGCCACCAGCCCCACCACTCCGGCCAACCCGACGACCAGAAGGGGCCCGAGATCACGATACAGATCGCGCTCCAAATCGCCGCGCCCATGGCCAAAAACATCCCGAGCCGATGAATACCAATCGCGCCGATCGAGTATCCCAGGAGATCGCGGAAAAACACGTTTTCCGTTTCGCTCGTGCCCACCGGCGTTCCCTTCTTCGGGTTCGTCACCGACAGAATCAGTGACCCGTGCATCGCCAAGGCGAGGCAGTTGGTGAAGAAGAACGTGATGGCGATCATGTGCGCCGGATTGTAATGGAAGTGCAGGTACTGATACCCGACGTTCGACACCCAATCGAGATGGGAGAAGATGCCGTACGGGAAACCGTGCCCCCAGGCGCCGAGTAACACCGGCCGAATCACCACCAGGGTCACGTACGCGAGGATCGCCGCGCCGTACGCAAAGGGGATGTGCATGCCCATGCCGAGCTTCCGGCTGATCTCGGCTTGGCGGAGCGCCCAGCTGAAGAACGCGCCGATCGCGCACATCGTGATAATCTGCCAGAGTCCGCCTTCACGGAGCGGAGCGAAGCCCAGACCATACTTCAGGTCAGGCGGCGCAATAGAGATCTGCCAAAGGTTCCACGTCGGACCCATGGCTGCGCCCCAGACACAAAGCACCGTGCCAAGGACGATAAAGAAGATGGCCGAGACGCCGAAAAACCCTACGTAAAACGGACCGAACCAGAAATCGAACAGATCTCCACCGATCAGCGTTCCACCGCGTACACGGTACTTCTTCTCAAAACTGAGCATCGCCATGGGCGATTTCTCCAAGCGAGCGTCGAGGGCTAAGGCTGGCGTCGGCCGGAGATGGCTTCGCACCGACACGTGCGAATCGCCACTCCGGCGTGGACGCGCGAAGAGTTACCGGCCGGGCGGGAGCGGCGACATTTCTGCCGCCATCGCCGGAGCCGAAGCTCCAACGGGTGCCTGCACGGCGGACAGCGTCCCGTTCTCAATCCACGAGTAACGCTGCGAACTGAGCAGGATGAAATGAATGACAAACGCGAGTGCGCCTACAAAGCCGGCGACGGCAACCATCACTCGACGCGGGTCATACATCAGCCAAATACGATGCATGACAGCTCCTTAACGGGTGGCGGCAGGTGCGGCCGTATTCGCGTATGTGGCCTTCAGTGACGAGGGCCAATTCAGCTGGCTAAACGCAAACAGATGCATGAACAACACCGCGCCCGCGATGAACGAGCCGATGCCGCCCATAATCAGGTGTGGATCCAGCCCGATCCAAATGCGATACATAGTGGTCTCCGAAAACGCTGTTGAAAGGGAAGGTCCGGCGAAGCCTAGAACCAGGGACGCCACGACCACGCCAACAGGTGCGCCATGACGGCGCCCATCACCCACACGCCCGTGCCCGCGATCCAGTACTTGTTGAAGCGGATCGCTTCTTCCTCCGTCATTCCGCCGCTCTTCTCGTACATCGACATCGAAACCTCCGAGTGTTTTCGAGCTGCCGCGCTCGTCCCGCGCGGCTGGGGAGTCGTCCCCCGGGTGGGAGACGGCAGGGACCTTTTGAAGACGGGTGTAAACTGTGCCTGACACCGTGCAGCGTCAAGGAAAATTTACACCAATCCGCACAATTTTTCTGACTACCCTATAAAATCACAATCCCATGGCATGGAATTCGGCCGCTGCGCCGCTCGATCGACTGCCGGAAGGCTGGCCGGATCGAGCCTGCTCGTCGTTTCACACCGTCGGTGCGGTGCGCTGGCACGTGCAACAACAGGGCGAGGGGCCCACGGTCCTCCTGTTACATGGCACGGGCGGATCCACGCACTCCTGGGCGGCCTGTACCGCGTCGTTGGCACGCCGGTACCGGGTGGTCGCCATCGATCTGCCCGGACACGGCTTCACGCACGCCGCTGATCACGGCGACCGCCCACGGCAGCCTTTCGGCCTACGGGAGATGGCCTCGGCCGTGGCCGAGTTGCTGCGGCATCTCGGCGTAGTCCCACGGTTCGCCGTGGGACACTCGGCCGGCATGCCCGTCCTGATGCAACTCGCCCTGCAGGGGGACATCGCGCCGCAGCATCTCCTCGGCGTCTGTCCGGCGCTCGTGTCCCCACCGGCATGGTATGTCCGGCTCGTCGCGCCGGTGCTCGCAACCGTCGTGGAGTCGGACGCCGTGGCCACGAGCGGCGCCTGGGTCGCGCAGCGTACGCCGCTCGTTCGCCTGATGCTCGAGAGCGCGGGATCTCCCCTCACCGCGCCCCAAGTCGCGCGCTACGAGTGGCTCTGTCGGCAGCCCGACCATGTGCAGGCCGCCCTGTCCATGATGTCCCGTTGGGATCTTCCCGCGTTGATGCGGGAGGCGGCTACCCTGCGCACGCCATTGACGCTGCTCGCGGGGCGGGCCGATCGATGGGTGCCGTTACCCGCGCTTCGGCGCGCCGCCAGCCGGCTACCCACGGCCACGCTGGTCGACGTGCCGGGCGGGCATCTCCTCCCCGAGGAGCATCCCGACGAGGTGCTGGCCCGGATCGAGGGGCCGTAACGCACAACGCCACCGGAGATGTGATCCGGTGGCGTTGTGCGTGGTGGGGCGGGCTGCCGACAGAGCCACTCGTAGCGCGCGACTTGGGGCGCGGTGAGGGGAGA
>JBBARJ010000041.1:10430-15695 GCA_040399825.1 Gemmatimonas sp. | reverse complement strand
GCGTCGAGCGCTTCGACCGTCGCCTGCGGCAACGCGCGCGCCAACTGCGCCGCCACGTCGCCGGTGCCGCTGGCCAGGTCGAGGACGCGGCGCGCGCCCGGCGCCACGGCAATCACGGCGGCAATCGCGCGCCGCTTCCAGCCCGCGTCCATCCCCAGCGAGAACAGCTTCGTGAACGCATCGTAGCGCGGCGCGATGATGTCGAACATCGGCGTCACGAACGCCTGCTTGCGCGACGGATCGGCGAGATACGCGTCCACATCGAGGGAGCCAAGCTTACGTTCGGGCGTACCGGCGGGCGGCGTCATGCAGGTCGGGACGGGGTATATTTCAAGAATGTCAGCACCGGCACGTACCTCTCGCGGCCGCATCAACGGTCGTATCAGCGTCAGCACGCTGGCCCTCGTGCTGGTGGGGCTCGCCTGTACCGTACTGATCGCGAAGCGCGCGACCGCTGAGAAGCATGCGGGGAATCTACTGGCTGACCATGGCGTCGTCGCCGGCACGGACACCACGCCGTCCACCGCGCCCACGGCTGAGCAGGCCACAGGCGGCATCACGGTGGTGGACCTGAATGGCAAGGTGGTTCCGCTGCACACCAAAGGTGAACCGGCCATTCTCATGATCAGCTCGCGCACCTGCCCTTGGTGCAAGCGGGCTCTCAAGGATCTGGGCGTCATGGCGTCCGGGCGCCCACTGCCTCGCCTCAAGCTGCTCACGCTCGAGGGGGCCGGCGAAGGCGTCGCCATGCTCGCCCAGGAGCAACTCACCGGCGCACAGCTCATCGGGCCGGCAGGTGGTGCGGATCAGCAACGCCTTACGTCCCGCTACCGCGGCACGCCCACCTTCGTGGCGATCGATCGCAACGGCCGCGTGGTGCGCACGCTGCCCGGGTATCCGATTGCCGAGGAGATGAAGCACTGGTTCGCCGTGATGGTCGGCGACCAGGACGTCCCGTAGCCGATCGAGGCTAGGCGAGCGACGATAGGCGAGCGACGCTACGCGACCTTGGTCAGCCGTTTCCGGTCGAGGGTGACCAGAACCGCGCACAGCGTGATCGTGACGGCGGAGACCACGCACCACGAGCAGAAGCCCTTCAGCACGATGAATTCGCCGTACTTGAGGCGCAGCGTGAACAGCACGGCCGGCCAGATCAGCACCTGCATCAGCGTATTGGGCCACTTCTCGTCTTCATACTGCGACATCGTGCCGATCGTGGACACCACAAAGAGCAACGCGTAGCCCACCGCGCCGATCAGCGCCACGTCGACGCCCAGGAACCAGCCGTAGCGACTGCCCTGCACGTACTCGCACCCCCCGGCGCTGCTGCAGCCGAGGGAACCGGTGAGGCCAAGCTTCCAAAGGTGCAGATAGAGCGCGACCAGCCCGGAAACGAGGCTGCCCAACGCGATGCCCATGCGCTGTGTCACGTGAGACGAGGTATGAGACGAGGGAAAGGAGGTCAAACGACGGCGAGACTCTACCGAACAAGATGCCCTGCCCATACCTTCGCGCGCCATGACGCCTTCTTCGACTGACCGCGCGGCCCAGATCGCCGCCACTCGTTCCCTTGCGCGCACCCGATGGCGGGTGGCTGCGATCCTGACCCTGCTGATGGTCGCGGTCTACTTCGGCTTCATTCTCCTGGTCGCCTACCAGCGCGCCCTACTGGGTGGCCTCGTCAGCGACGGCCTCTCGCTCGGCATTGTCCTCGGCGCGCTGGTCATCGTGTCCGCGTGGGCCCTCACGCTGATCTACGTGCAGTGGGCCAACCGGGTCTATGATCCGGCGCTGGCCGCCCTTCGCGCCATGCCCGGGGCCGATGCCGCGGCGCGCGGCCCGCAGGAGGCCGCCCGATGACACTCGGCACTCCGGATCCGGTGGCCATCGGCTTTTTTGCCGTCTTCATCGCCATCACCCTCGGCATTACCTACTGGGCGGCGCGGCGCACCAAGACCACCGATCACTTCTACGCCGCCGGCCGCTCCGTCACCGCCGGCCAGAACGGTTTCGCGCTCGCCGGCGACTACATGAGCGCCGCCTCGTTCCTCGGCATCGCGGGGTTGGTCTCGACCAGCGGTTTCGATGGATTGATCTACTCCACCGGCTGGCTGGTGGGCTGGCCCGTGGTACTGTTCCTGATCGCCGAACCGCTGCGGAATCTCGGTCGCTACACCTTCGCCGACGTCGTCGCCTCGCGACTCAATCCGATGCCGGTGCGCATCAGTGCCACCTTCGGCACGCTGGCCACGATTGCGTTTTATCTGATCGCTCAGATGGTCGGCGCCGGCAGTCTGATTCGCCTGCTCTTCGGCATTCCGTACGAAACGGCCGTGGTCATCGTGGGCTGCGTGATGATGGCGTATGTGCTGTTCGGCGGCATGCTGGCCACCACCTGGGTCCAGATCGTGAAGGCGGTGCTGCTGCTTGGTGGCGCGGCCACATTGGCCATCATGGTGCTGGCCAAGTTCGGCTTCGATCCGCGCCTGCTGTTCGCAGCGGCGGCGGCCAAATACGGCGCCGGCGTGCTGGCGCCGGGCAAGCTGGTCAGCAATCCGCTCGACGCGATCTCCCTCGGGATGGCGCTCATGTTCGGGACGGCTGGCCTGCCGCACATCCTGATGCGCTTCTACACGGTGCCCGACGCCCGCACGGCGCGACGCTCGGTGTTCATCGCCACGGGACTCATCGGCCTCTTCTACCTGATGACCTTCGTGCTCGGCT
This sequence comes from Gemmatimonas sp., assembly GCA_040399825.1. Lineage (GTDB taxonomy): Bacteria > Gemmatimonadota > Gemmatimonadetes > Gemmatimonadales > Gemmatimonadaceae > Gemmatimonas. Next base: position 12,971 of record JBBARJ010000041.1, on the reverse strand, counting down.
TCGGCGCGATGGTGCTGGTGACGCCCGAGGCCATCAAGGCGATGGATGCCGGCGGGAACATGGCCGCCCCGATGCTGGCCGAGATGCTTGGTGGACGCGCCTTTCTCGGCTTCATCGCCGCCGTGGCGTTCGCCACGATTCTGGCGGTCGTGGCCGGTCTCGCCCTCTCGGGGGCTGCAGCGATTTCGCACGACATCTGGGCCAGTGTCATCCGCAAAGGGCAACCCAAGCCCGGCGAAGAGATCAAGGTGGCGCGCATCGCCACCGTCGTGCTGGCCATCATGGCCATGGGACTGGGCATCGCCTTCAAGGGACAGAACGTGGCGTTCATGGTGGGCCTCGCGTTCGCCATCGCCGCCAGCGCGAACTTCCCGGCGCTGGTCCTCAGCGTGTTTTGGCGGCGCACCACCACCGCCGGCGCAGCCAGCAGCATGATCGTCGGCGCGACCTCCACACTCGTGCTCATCGCGCTGTCGCCAGCTGTCCAGGTCGATCTGCTGCACCACGCGACCGCCTTCTTCCCGCTCAAGAATCCGGCGCTGGTCACGATTCCCCTGTCGTTCGCGACCGGCATTCTGGTGTCGCTGCTGCGCCCCGATCCGGCCAGCGAAGCCCGCCACGAAGCGATCGAAACACGCCTGCTTCTGGGCGCCGACTAGACAACCCGGCAGAAATTTCCGCACCGGTCCCGGCGGTATTTCCCGCATGGGACCGGTCGCGCCAGCCGGCAAAGCCTGCCGGCTGGCGTGGTGCACCGCGTCTCGACCCGCCCCGTCGAAAGTGCGCAAAGCAAAGCTTGACAATGACTTATCTCACGGTAAATGGCCGCGCCGCCGGCGAAATGCGTATGTACACTGGAGCGGCACGCAGGTTGCACTAGGCAACGTTGCCACACGTGTGATGCGACGTGGGCGCGAATTCCCCCGAACCGATGGCGGTTCCGAAATCCCGACAAGCATCAACCCCTCCGTTCATGCTCGATCGACTTGCCCTCCGTACCCCGTTTTGGGGCGTCATTACCATCCTCGCGTTCGCGGCCGTGGGATTGTCGGCCAGCGCGCCATTCGGTGCCGTTCCCAGCTTCGTCGATGCGGCCCCACTGCTGTCGGCCGCGGCGCTACTCATCGCAATCGCCGGCTGGCGCCTGCTGCACCGCGAGGTGCTCCTCCGCATGCACGAAGACGCCTCAGTCCGTGATCGCGTCCGCCGGCTGCAGGACGCCATGCAGTCGAACGTGGACGGTATGTTCGTGCTCCGCTCCATTCGTACCGCCGAGGGGGAGATCACCGACTTCGATATCGTCGACGTGAACAGCAGCGGCGCTGCGACGCTGTATCGCACCCGAGAGCAATTGATGGGGCGTCGCATCCGCGAAGCACTGCCCGCGCCGATGGCCGATCTGCTCTTCGAGCGCTACGTCGATGCGATCACGTTGCGCACCGCGGTCGTGGAAGAGCTTCGCGTGGACCGCCGCGCCGTCGCCGCCAGCTGGCTCCATCATCAGGCGGCACCGACCGCCGACGGCCTGGCCGTGACGGTGCGCGACATCTCACTGCGCAAGCGCGATGAACTTCGCATGCGGAAGGCGTGTCTCACCGACGATCTTACCCGGCTGTACAACCGGCGTGGCTTCATGGCCCTCGCCGAGCAGCACCTGCGCATTGCGCGCCGGCAGGGGAAGGACTCGGTGGTCATGTACGTCGATATGGACGACTTCAAGCAGGTCAACGACAATTACGGTCACGACACTGGTGATCGTGCCCTGATGGCCGTCTCGCGCCTGCTCCGGAGCACGGTGCGCGACTGCGACGTGGTCGCGCGCATGGGCGGTGACGAGTTTACGATCCTGGCGCTCGACGCCGATGTGATGGGCGCTCGGGCGATTCAGAAGCGCCTCGACGAACACCTCGCCCTGTTCAACGCGTCGGGGGAGTTACCGATGGCGCTCTCGCTGACCGTGGGGCACACGCGCGTCCGGTCAACGGACACCGCGTCGGTGTGCGAGCTGCTCGCGCGCGCCGACCAGCTGCTGTACGTCCGCAAGCGGCGGCGACAGCTGACGAAGGCGGCAGAATTGCGCCATCGGGAGCGGACGCCCCAGCGGACGCCGCAGCGCGTGCCGCGACGCGCCCCGCTGGCCACGGTGCCCATTCCGCCGGAAGTCGCCGCCATCGCACGCGCGGCGGCGATGGCACTGCCGCACGCCGGGACGCCCGTCCCCCGCTCGCTGCCGCTTCCGGTGCCAGGCGCCCTGATCCAGACGCACGCCGCCTGAGACGCGAACTGCGTGAGGCGACGCTCAGCGTGATCGTGATGCCGGCCAACAAAGTCGTGCACAAGGTAGACAAGATCGCGAGCACGGCGTCAGATTGCCTCCTGAGTGTTTCCTTCGGCACCACGACTGCTTCAAGAGGTTCCATGTCCGATTCCGCGACGTCCGTGCAGCCCGACGACCAGCCACTCAACGACGATCAACTCAGCCAGATTGCCGGCGGTGGGCCGCGCAGAGGCGGAGACAAGGGTGACTCCGGGACGGTCTCG
>JBBARJ010000041.1:0-10420 GCA_040399825.1 Gemmatimonas sp. | reverse complement strand
TTAGCACGTACGATGCGCTGGTTGCTCACCAGACGGCGGTTCATCCCTCGGGGGGCTGATCGCCGGCTCACCTCGCGAGCCCAGCCGCACCCGCACCACCTGCCCTGTTCACCTCGGCGCTGGACCCTCACGGGGGCAGGCGCCGAGGTTCTTTGCATGACATTCCGCGCAGTGAATCCGGCGACCGGCATGGGCCGCGAACTCGGCCCACTCGGATTCCGTGAGTTCACCAACCCGAAGGTGGTGCGACGGGATCATCTTCCTGAAGTCCCTCGATGAGTCGCCGCCACCACGGACGCTGATCCTCCGCCCGACGCGTGGCACGCACCACCTGTCGCCACGCCACACGCATTTCCAGCGCATCGGCGAAACGATCTTCGACGCGCGCGGCGAGCCCGCGCAGCAGCCAGCCGCCGAGCGCCTCAGGGAATCCATCCTCCGCGAGTCGCGCCGGCAACGTGTCCGACAGCTGCTGCGCCAGAATCGTCTCCGCCGGTCCATCGCCGAACGGCGCGCGTCCGGTGAGCACGAAATACACGATGCTCGCCAGCGCATAACAGTCGGTGGCGGGGCCCTGCGCCTCACCGAGCAGTTGCTCGGGGGCCGCGAACGACGGCGTCCCTGAGGTCCCCGCGCCTTCTTCCCCAAGCGCGTACGCAATACCGAAGTCGCCGATCCGCCACCGGCGATAGCGATCGATGAGAATATTCTCCGGCTTCAGGTCGCGGTGGATGATGCCGCTCGTATGCGCGGCATGCAGCGCTTCGAGCACTTCGTCCACCTGCGGCGCGATCTCCTCAAACGGCCGCGGACCGCTGCGCGACAGGAGACTGGCTACCGACCCGCCTTCGGCCAGTTCCATCGTGTACCACACGATGTCGCCACGACTATCGGTGTCGTAAATGGGCACGATCGCCGCGTGCGCGAGCTGCGCGGCGAGTCGTGCTTCGCGACGGAATCGCGCCACCGCGGTGTCGTCCCTCGCGATGTTCGGATGCAGCACCTTGATCGCGACTTCCCGCGAAAGCGAGAGATCGCGAGCGCGCCACACACTCCCGAACATGCCACTTCCGAGCGGCGACAGGATTTCGTAATCGTCCGACGTGGCCCACCGCAAGCGCGCCTCCGCCGAATCGAGCGCGGTCGGCAGTTCGTCGCCCTCGGGCGCGATCATCACCTGTCGCACCGAGACATGACGATCCATGTCACGCAGCATGGCGGCAACGCTCGGAAACCGGTCTTCCGGCTTCGGCGCGAGGGCGCGCTCCATCACGGCCGCCAGCGCCTGCGGACAGTCCGGGCGCAGCAACGCGATGGGGGGCACATCGCGTTCGGGCGGCGTCTCGCCCGTGAGCATGGTGAACAGCATGGCGGCGAGCTGCCACTGATCCGACGCCGCCGTGGGACGCCACCCGGTGGCCGACCACTCCGGCGGCCACGGCGTGTACGCCGTGTCGGGCTGCAGTCCCGCCGGACGCTGATCGCGCGGCAGCACCCACTCCCATCCGAGCACCCACAACCGCCCACCGGGCGTCAGCCAGATAGTGCTCGCCGAGATCGCGCCGTGCGAGGCGCCGGTGTCGTGCAGATAGGCCAGCGTGCTCCCGGCCTCGCGTAAGACCTGCAACGCGAAGGGAATCCCTTCGGCACCGAGTCGGGTCACGCGCGCATACACCGTTTCGCCACCGATCCAGCGGCGAAGATACCCCGGACCACGCCGGCTCTCCTGATACGACGCCCAATAGTGGTACGTCGTGGGGATCGAGGGGTGGTTCCGGTGCGCCAGCGCGCGCGCTTCGTGCTTGAGCCACTCTTCGTGACTCGCGTCGGGCGCGCTCACCAACGAGAGCGACCGACCGAGCGCATCGATCACTTCCTGGTAGTGCCGGTGCTCGCGTTGAATGGCCTCGTGGCCCCACGACCAACCGGGGGGCAACGACCACGCCTCGAGATGCGGAGCCGGCGACGTGGTTTGCCGGTGGTCGGGAGGAGGCGCGAACTGGCTCATGACATGCAGTGTAACGCCCCGAGCCACGCCATGCGCGGCTCAGCGGCGCGTGGCGCGTCGAAGGGTGAGACGAACGGTTGTCCCACCCGCTGGAATACTCGTCAATCCGATCGTCCCGCCCCATCCCTCGATCAACCGTCGACTGATCGCCAGCCCCAGGCCACTACCGCTGGTTCGGGTCGAGAAGTGCGGCTCGAACACCTGCGGCAGGACATCGGCGGGGATGCCGGTGCCATCGTCTTTCACGTCGATGACGACGTGCGTGGCGGTGCCGGTCACGTGCACCGAGACGGTCCCCGCATCGGCCAAGCGGGCATTCTCGAGCACGTTCAGCAGCACTTCCTTCAACTCGTCCCGCTGGGCCATCGCCATGACCTGCTCCGCCCCCGGTTCGGGCGCATCGATGTGCCAGCGCACTCCAGCCTCACGCTCGCCGTCTTCTCCCAACCGCTCCAGCGCCATGACGTCGTGGACCACGGCCGCCACATCCACTGGCACCGCCGGCGTGCGATCCTCCGGCGCAGTGCCATACCGGCTGAACGCCCGCGCGATCTCGTCGAGACGATCGATCTCGGCCAGCACGCGCGACACGTTGGTGGTGAGGATCTCGCCGAAATCGCCGCGCTGGTCGCGATAGGCGCGCAATACGTGCTGCACGCCCAAACGAATCGGCGTGAGCGGATTCTTGATTTCATGCGCGACCTGCCGCGCCATCTCGCCCCACGCCAAGACGCGTTGGGCGGAGGCGAGCTCGGTGACGTCATCGAGCGTCAACACCGCACCGCCGGGCAATCGCGTGAGACGTGCGCGCATCTGCCGGCCCAGCACCATGAGTTCGAACGCTTCCTCGTCGTTCGTCGCGTCCAGAAACGCGGTGGAACGCTCGACCAGGGGGGCGAGCGTGATCGGCAGCGACTGCAACGACACGCCCGACGTCCGCAGCGACACCCCGAGCATCGCCTCCGCACGCGGATTGGCGATCAGGATATCACCGCCATCCACGGCGGCGAGCGAGGGAGACCGGAGCGCGAGCACACCGCTGGCTACGTGCTGCAGCACGGCCTCGGTGCGGCGTTGCGCGGCCACGAGCGCGGCGCGACTCGTGGCCAGATCATCCGCCATCCGCCCGAACGCGCGATACACCGGCGCAAACTCCGTGGCCGGTGCGGTGCCCAGCTCCGGGGCACGCCCACCGGCGGCAATCGTGAGCGCGGCTTCGCGGAGGGCCCTGACGGGGCGCGCCAACGACCGGGCCGCCAGTCCGCTCGACCAGAGTGCCGCCAGCGCCCCCAGCATCGTCGCGAACAACAGCAGAATGCCGAGATCCTCGCGCCGGGCATCAAGGGCGAACTCATCGCCACGCGCCGGCGTCGCCAACACCGTCGGACTCGACGGCGCGAGATGCCGAAAGCCGACGAGCGTTCGCGCATCGCCGACCGCGATCCGTCGGGTCGTGAACACGTCGTCGGTGCCGAAGTCGTCCGTGCTGAGGTCGCCGGTGCCCAGCGACACCGGCAGCAATCGACCGAGTGGCGCGAGCGCGTCGAGCAGCGAGTCGCTGGCCGTGACCAGTTGCCCATCGCGATACAGGAACAGCGGCGCGCCGGTGCTCGACGGCGCCGTCCCGACCGCACGTTGCTCCTGCTCGGCCGCCGCCACACGCAGGGTCTCACGCACCAGCAGTTCGCGCGCGGCGCGGTCGTCGTCCTGCAGGCGATACCACGCCCAGGCGGCAAAGAGGGTGGCCGGCACGATGAAGAACGTGAGGAGCGCACCGCTCAATCGTACGCGGTAGGAACGCGACCACCGTGCGCGACGCAGTCGCAACAGCCGGCCCAGCGCACCATCGGCGAGCGCCGTGGCCGACCAGAGCAGCATCACCGCGATCACATCGAGCAAGACCAGCAGGGCCCCGCGCGGCAGCAACGCATCGAGCGTGCGGAGATCGACTTCCACATGCACGCGGCGCAGGTCGACCCCCGCACCGGCCACCCCATCGCCGTGCATCGCATCACCGCGGCGGCGCCATTGCAGCGGATGCGCGATCGTGTCGCCAACGAGTGGTACGGCCAGCGCCAGCTTGTACGGCGCCGGTGTCCCGCGCGCACCAGTGACGCCGGTAAACGCCGCGAATGGGTCGAGTGGCAGCAAACGTGTGCGGGGCGGCACGGCGATCGTCGTGACGACACCGTCCAGCGCCGGCACCGCCGCCACCAGCAGCGTGGTCGGTCCATCACCGACCGCGCGGATTTCCACGACGCCGCTTTCGCGCGCCATCGTCGCGATCACCGCCTGCGCGCCGATCGTATCGTTCACCGGCGCCAGCGACAGTTCGGACACCGGCGTCGTGGTGTTGCCCGGTACCCAACGGGCCAGCCGCGCTGGATAGCCGGCCAACGCGAGTTCGCTCGCCGCGTAGCGGCGCAACAGCGCGTCGGTCCTGCGCACCGGCCGCGTTTCGTCGCGCATCGACGTCGCGAACCGTTCGAGCAGGCGATACGCGTTCTCGTCAACGACCTCGATCCGCTCGAGGTCGTGCTGTGCCAACGCCATCCGGGCGCGCACGGTCGCTCCCCAGGTCAGCGTGGCCGCCCCGGCGCCGGCAACCACGGCGGCCGCCGCCACGCGCGCGAGGCCGCGACGGGTCATCGCGAGCGAGCCAATCGCTGCGATCCACAGGGCTGGGTACCACGCGGGCCATCCGCCGGGGGCCTCCCAAAGCATCGGTGCGAACGCGCCAGTCAGGAGGGCAAGCAGCGGCGCGGCGCTGGACGGCAGTCCGCGACGCGGCCCAAGCAGGGCCTGCCCCGCGGCGGCACCCGCGAGCAGAATCGACACCCCGGCGAGGGCGAGCGCGAGCTGCCACGCGATCCACAACCCGAAGCCCGCGCCGGCCGCCGGCACGGCGATACCACCCGCCAGATCTCGCAGGAGAAACGGTCCGCCCGACGCGACGAGGACCACGACCGCCGCCGCGATCCACCGCGACGGCTTCTGGAACGACGTGCGCAACACGAGCAAGAGCACGGCGAGGGCGAGCGCGGTCGTCATCAGCAGCGCGGCCACATTCGACGTGAGCGCTCCCCCCATCGCGGCGAAGTAGCTCGCCGGATCGAACAGCGACGACACGTTCGAGAGCGCGGTGAGCGGCGCCACCGCGAGCGCAAGCACCGCCGCCGCCGCGGCCGCGACTCGCTGCCCGGTGCGCGCCGGTCGGCGCCACGCCCCGATCAGCATGCCGATCAGCGCGAGGCCGAGCGACAGATTGGTGCGCGCCCGAGCGCGCTGCAACAACGCGAGTTGTGTCTCGCCCTCCGAGAAATCGAGGGCCCGCACGCGCGCCAACCGATTCGGCCCGTCAGGCACCACCACCACCGTTGAGCCCGTCGCGACCGTCGTCGAATCGGGCGACTCGATAATCGTGTGCGCCACATCAACGCGACCGGAGAGCGTGCCCAGTAAGGGCTTGGCAAATCGATCGGCCGGCGGCGCCGACGACACCAAGGCCACGGCCACCGCCTCAACCCGTCCATCGGCCGAGCGCGCGCGTGCGACCAATGACGTATGGAACGCGCCATCCACCAGACGCACCCCGACAGCGCCACCGGCGGCGATCGGAGTACGGGTCTGTCCCGCCCGGGCCACCAGCGTGCCATCGCGGAACACCAACACGGCCGACTCCACCGCCGCGTCCAGCGGCGCCACGGGCACGCCGTCCACTTTCTGCACGCGCTCGGCGGCGACGCGGCGCAGAGTGGAGGCCACATCAGTCAAACTGGCGGCCACACGCTGCGCGCGATCCTCCCGCTCGCCCGCGGACCACGACGGCCAGTCACGACGCACCGCCAACAGCGTTGCCGTCTCGCCCACGGCCACGGTGACCGTGACCGCGAGGAGCGCGACGGTCACGGCGGGCACCCCGCGCGGACGGCGCACCGCGGGGAGCAGCCATGCCGCGCCTCCCGTCGCGATCAAGGCCACCGCGAGGGCCCCCCAACCGGGAGCCTGTTGCCAGAGCGCGCAAGCGACGATGGCGGTGCAGCTGGCGGCCACCCAACCGAGGGGCCATGAATCGACGCGCGCTGCGCGGGAGCTGGAGAACATGGCCCCAGAATACCCCGCGTACCCCGAGATGGCGATGTGGAGCGCCGTCTCGGTTATCTTTCCCGAATGGCTTCGCCCTGCCGCTCCCGGCGTCTTCCCGCACTGCTGCGACCAGTGGTCGTCGGCGCCCTCGTCGTCCCGCTGTGGGCGGCACGGTGGCCCGCGGCTGCGCCGCCAGCACAGCCGCCAGCACAGCCGCCGGCACCGACGCGCCTGGACGTGGGCAGCTTTACCCTCCTCGTGAACGGACAGCGCGCGGGGCGCGAGCAGTTCTCCGTGCAGCGCGTCACCTCGCAAGATGGCGGCACGCTCGAGGTGCGCTCCGAATCGGCACTCGGCGATCGCCGGGTGGCCATGCGCCTTGAGACCGACTCCGCTGGCACGCCTGTGCGGTATTCCGTTGAGGAGCGGCGCGGCGCCGACGTGACGCTGCGCCTCGGCGGCCAGCGCGTCCGCGGCCGTTTCGCGACGCTGGCCCGCAGTTCGACCGGAGAAGCCGCCCGCGAGTATCTCCTGCGCCCGGGCGCCGTCGTGATCGAGGACGACGGGATCGTGCAGTACGCCGTGCTGGTGCGCGACCGAACGCTGGGCGAGGGCGACGGGATCACGCTCCCCAGCCTGACCCCGGTCGCGAATGCGCAAGGCGCCGTTCGACTCGTGCTCGAAACCGGCACGGACACCATCGTCGTCGCCGGTGCGCGCCGCGCGGCGCGACGCTGGCGCGTAACGGCCAGTAGCGGGGACCTGCGACTCGTGTGGGCGGACCTCGAGGGTCGACTGCTCCGTCTCACCATCCCCGCGCGCAACCTCGAGGCCCTCCGCGACGACGTCCCCCGCTAACGTGGTCCATGCACGAGGTTGGTGCCCGTCCGGGCTCTCAGGCCTACTCACTGAAACCATAACGCCTCGGGGTGCGTACGCCCTCAGGATATCGTCCTCTACCCGCTTCGTTCCCATGAGAATTCACGCTTTCGCGCTCGCGCTCGGTCTTGCCGTGGTCGGCACCAGCCCGACGCTGTCCGGTGCGCAGACAGCCCCAGCTCCGGGGGCAACCATCACGCTCACGGATGCGCTGGCGCTCGCCCGTCGGAATAATCCCGCGCTGCAGACCTCAGCGAACGCCCGCCGCACGGCGGCGGCCGCGGTGCGCTCGGCCAAGGGCGCCTTCCTCCCCAACGTGAATTCGAGCGTGGGCGGCGGCTACCGCGAAGGACGTCAAACGTTCTTTCAGGGTCAGGCCTTCGGTTCGACCAACGACCAGCTCTCAACCGACGCCTCGGTCAACGCCAGCCTGCAGCTGTCGCTCGCGACGCTGAATGACAAGCGCGCCGCACAGGCCAACCAGAACGCGACCGAAGCCGACATCGCGGCCGCCGAGCAGCGCGTACGCAACGAGGTCACGAACCAGTACCTCACGGCCCTGCAGGCGCAGGCCCGCGCGTCGCTCCAGGACACGTTGCAGGCGACCACCCAGACGCAGCTCCAGTTGGCCCGTGCGCGGCTCCAGGTCGGCTCCGGGACGCAGCTCGACGTGCAGCGCGCCGAAGTGGCCGACGGACAGCAGCGCGTCGCGTCGCTGAACACCCGCAATCAGGCCGCCATCGAAATCGTCCGGCTGTTTCAGGCCATCGGGATCGATGCGACGCCGAACGCCAAGCTCGACGCCAACCTCGCCGCCCCGCCGGCCATCGAGCTCGCGGCCATTCTCGACATGGCGCGCCGCACCAACCCCGCGCTCGGCTCCTTCCGGGCCCGAGAGGAGTCGGCCCGCCGTTCACAGGCGTCGGCCCGCAGTGCCTACTTCCCGACCTTGTCGATGCAGGCCGGTCTCTCGGCCTTCACCAACCGCTTCACCAACACTGGACTCCTGATCAGCCAGAGTCAGGCCAGCGCACTCGGCGCCCAGGCGTCGTGCATCCGCACGGAAGAAGTCCGGGATCGGCTCGGCCTGTCGAACCGGCTCGCCCAGTGCAACGCGCTCGTGTTTTCCCAGGCGCAGGAAGACGCCATCCGCACCGCGCAGAGCAAGTACCCGCTCGACTTCACGCGCAATCCGTATTCGCTGTCGGCGTCGTTTTCCATGCCGATCTTCAACGGCTGGCGTCGCGAGCAGCAGATCGAGCAGGCGAGTGTGCAGCGTCGCAACGCCGAGAATGATGTCCGGTCGCAGGAACTTCGCGTGACGGCCGATGTGACCGCCGCCTTCCTCTCGTTGAACACGGCGCAGCAGACCGTCGTGCTGCAGGAACAGAACGTGCGCACGGCCCGCACCGCCCTTTCGCTGGCGCAAGAGCGCTATCGCGTCGGTGCCATCAGTATCGTGGATCTCGTGCAGGCCCGTGGCGACTACGAGCGCGCCGAGACCGACCGCATCACCGCCGTTTACGATGTACAACGGGCATTCGCGGCGCTCGAAAATGCCGTCGGCCGCCCCATCCGCTAACAGAGACCAGTCATGACCAAAGGTGTAAAGTTCGGGATCGGCGGCGTCGTAGTGATCGCCGTTGCCGCCCTTGCAGTCGTCAGCGCGAAGAAAAACAGCACGAAGCCGGTGGAAGTGCGCATCGAGGCCGTGGAAGCCCGTGACCTCGTGGCCTCGGTCACCGCCAGTGGACAGATTCAGCCGCGAACCAAGGTGGATGTCTCGGCCGACGTGACCGGCAAAATCGTGCGCCTCTCCGTCAAGGAAGGCGACGTCGTGAAGAAGGGGCAGTTTCTGCTCCAGATCGACCCCGAGCAAGTCACCGCCGCCCTGCAGCGTTCCGAGGCGTTTCTGGCGTCGTCCCGCGCGCAGGCCGCGCAGTCGCGCGCCAGCCTGCTGCAGGCCCAGCGCAACTACGAGCGCTCGCTCAAGATCAAGCAGCAGTCGCCGGAACTCGTGAGCGACGAGCAGCTCGAGCAGCTCAAGACGCAGGCCGATGTCAACAAGGAATTGGCGGCGGCCGCCACCTTCAGCGTGGATCAGGCCGTGGCCTCGGTTCGTGACGCGCGCCAAGCGCTCAACCGCACCACGATCATCGCCCCGATGAGCGGCAAGATCACCCGGCTCAACGTCGAAGAAGGCGAAACCGCCATCATGGGCACGCTGAACAAGGACGCGGCGACCCTCATGACGATCAGCGACATGAGTGTCCTCGAAACCAAGGTCAAGGTCGACGAAACGGACGTGGCGCGCATCAGCGTCGGCGATTCAGCGCTCATCCAGATCGACGCCTTCCCCGACACCACGTTCGTGGGCCGCGTCGTCGAAATCTCGAACAGCTCCGTCACGAAGTCGGCCGCCGCGAACACCGGTGATCAGGCGATCGATTACGAAGTGCGCGTCGAGCTCGTGAACCCGCCGCAGGACACCCGACCGGACTTCTCGGCCACCGCCAAGATCGTGACGGCGTCGCGGACCAAGGTGCTCAGCATTCCGATCATCGCCCTCACGGTCCGCGAAAATGAAGACCTCCCGAACGGCGACTCGGCCGTGACCGTGGGACGCCAGCCGACAAAGGAAGTCGGCAAGCGCGACGTGGAAGGCGTGTTCGTGGTCGGCACCGACAACACCGTCACCTTCCGCCCCGTGAAGGTCGGGATCGCCGGCGAGCGTCATTTCGAAGTGCTCGACGGACTCAAGAGCGGCGAGACGATCGTGGCCGGTACGTATCAGGCCATCCGCGAGCTCAAGGACGGTGCCATGATCAAGACGCCGAAGGTCGAAGACAAAAAGGCGCCAGTCGCCGGCAAGAAGCCGTGAGCACGGTACCCGACGATATCGGGCTCAGCACCACCGGGGAGCGCCGGGCGGTCACGACCGCCATCGGCGCCGCTCCGGGCCAGGACTGGGCCATCGTGACGCGACAGCTGAAGCGACAGTACGACATGGGTGGTGAAATCGTCCGCGCCCTTCGCGGCGTCGATCTCGCCATCCGGCGCAATGAGTATGTGGCTATCATGGGTCCGTCGGGATCCGGCAAGTCGACGCTCATGAATCTCATCGGCTGCCTCGACACGCCGAACGAAGGCGAGTACTGGCTGAACGGCATGCTGGTCAGCACGATGTCCGACGATGCGCTCGCCCGCGTACGCAACAAGGAAATCGGTTTCGTCTTCCAGACGTTCAACCTGCTGCCCCGCGCGTCGGCGCTGCAGAACGTCGAACTCCCGCTCGTGTACGCCGGTATCTCGGCCGACGAACGGAAGAAGCGCGCCACCGAAGCGTTGGAGCGCGTGCAACTCGGCCAGCGCATGCACCACCGGCCCAACGAACTCTCCGGCGGTCAGCGTCAGCGTGTCGCCATCGCGCGCGCCCTGGTGAATCGT
>JBBARJ010000040.1:0-15733 GCA_040399825.1 Gemmatimonas sp. | reverse complement strand
CGGGGTATCGCGGCCATCGAGCATCGCGTGCAGGACCACCCGCTTCACCCCGCGCTGCTGCGCCAGCTCCACCAGCGCCATCAGGTGGGCGTCGTGCGCATGGACGCCACCGTCCCCCAACAGTCCGAGCAGGTGGAGCGTGCCGCCGGATGCGTTGACGCCATCGCAGGCCTGCACCAACGCGGGGTTCTGCAAAAAGCTGCCGTCCTCGATGGCGCTGCCGATCCGCACCAGATCCTGCATCACAATGCGTCCGGCACCCAAATTGAGATGACCGACCTCACTGTTGCCCATCTGGCCGTCGGGAAGTCCAACGGCGCGTCCCGACGCGGTCAGCAGCGTGCGCGACGCGTGCGCCCAGATGCGATTCCAGTTCGGCGTGTTCGCCATCCCGATGGCATTCGATTCACGGTCTTCGCGGTAGCCCCAGCCATCGAGAATGATGAGGGCTACGGCACGTGCAGGTCGCGCAGTCATCAGGTTATGGGGTAAGCTGGGAGCGTGGATGCAGATCGAATGGTTGGAATCTACTGGAAGCCGCGACCGTCACACCACCGCCCGCCCGCTCTTCTCTCCACAACCGAGCTCCAATGCGCGTTCGTCGACGTACGCTGCTGCTGGTTCTCCTGCTGCTCGCCATCGGGTTGTTCGATGGCTTTCTGGTGCTGCGCCGGTCACGCTATCGCGAGGAAACGGCGCGCTTGCGAGCTGGGATGTCCATTCTCGAGCGTACCCGCGCCGACGCCATTGTTTCCGCGCAGGCCGATCGCGCCGCGTTGATGTTTGAGCTCATGCGCCGTCAGGCCGAGGGGGACGACGGCTTACACCTCGCCATCAGTACGGACTCCTCCTACCTCGCGCTTGATCGCGGGGCCGCCCGCCTGCGCGTGATCACGGCCGAAATCGGTCCGGCGCGTCGGGTCGGACTGGTACCGGACACCATGCGTGTGGCGATCCCACGCGGCGTCCGAGTCATCCAACGCCTGCTCACCGCCGCCGACCGCTACGAGCTCCCGGCTTGGGTGTGGGTGGATCGTGGCCTGCCGGTCCCGGCCGTTCGCGCCGACAGCGGATGGGTCGGTCGGGGGGCCATCGTGACCACCGGCGGCACCCTCATCTATTCTCGCCCCGACTCAGGGCCACTGGCCGACAGCAGTTATGTGATGCCCGGTAGCATTCGCGTCCCTGGGGGGGACCTCGCTGCCATTCGTGAGAATCTTTCCGCCGGCATGCGGGTCTACTTCTTTTGATGACCACGCCTTCAATCGATCCCCGCGGTGGCTCGCGGGGGGGGCGCCGCACCGGCTGGCGCGGTGCTCCCCTCTGGCTGATCCTGCTGGTGGTGGTGTCGGTCGCCCACACCGCCTGGCTGGTGCGCGTTACGCTGCGCGATCGTTTCGAACGCGACGTGGCCCGCATGGTCTTCAACGACAACAGCGAGGCGCTTGAGCAGGCCGAGCTGCAGGCGGGGGTCACCACCGACAGCCTCCGTGCTGCGCTTGAAGACACGCCTGCCGCGCCGGAGGCCGACGCCGACTACCTCGTGGTGTCCATCGCCGATCGCCGCGTCTGGTACAAGCATCGGGACAGTGTGCTCTTCACGGCGCGGGTCGCCACCGGGTCCGGCAAGCAGCTGGTCATTAAGGGCAACGACAGGATCCTGCGCTTCGAGACGCCACGTGGCCGACTCACGGTGCAGCGCCGGGATTCGGCCCCCGCTTGGATTCCACCCGACTGGCACTACCAGGAACAGGCCAACAAGCGTGGCATGGGGCTGGTCCAGCTCGTTCGCGGCGTGCCCCTCACGCTCCGTGATGGATCCCAGATCATCGTGCAGGGCAACGACGTCGTGCGCCGCGGCACCGACGGCGCCGTCCGCCCGCTGACCGCCAGCGACGGCCGCGAAATCGTCGCCGACAGCAGAATTGTGATCCCGCCATATGGCACCAACCAGCGAAAGTACGCCGGCGTCCTCGGAACCCACCGCCTCTACCTCGGTGACGGCTACGCCCTGCACGGCACCAACAACCCCGCCTCGATCGGCCAGGCCGTCAGCCATGGTTGTGTCAGATTGCGGAACGAAGACATCGCCGAGCTGTATGACCGAGTCGCGGTCGGCACTCCGGTCTACATCTACTGATCACCGGGTCGGCTATATTTCCTGACGGTCGCTCAATCGTCCTTCGACTGAGCGCCAAACCCGATTCCGTGACCCAGCAACCTCTCGAAACACCGCAGGCAGCCCAGGAGATGTCATCCTCCCCGCGGCGCCGTCAGCAGATACGATGGACCCGGCTCGCCAGGACGGCGGTCGGGGCGTTCGCGTGCGCCGGACTCTTGGCGTTCGCCCGTCCCGGGTATGCCGTCGTGACGGCGGAGCACGCCGCAAGCCGTGTGGCCACGCGATCGGCCACCGCGCTACCGCGTCTCCCGCTGCTCGATTCGCTGAAGGGACGGAGTCGCAAGCTTCGGGCCCGTTTTCTCAGCCCGAGCCGTGCCGCCGGTATTCCGTTGATGCGTGAGCTGTTCGGAGACTCTGCCGTTCTCCGCGCCGGTGTCTATGCCGCCAACGATACCGCCGGCGCCTTTCACTTCATCACCATGCGCCCCTTTGCCGACAAGGTGAAGGGACGCATTGGCGGCTATCGCATCGGGTTCTTCCCGAGCGAGCAGCGGGCGGCGCGCTCAACCGCGTACCGCAATCCCGACGGCTTCCTCGAGGTGACGGCGCGCAATCAGGACACGCCGATCTCCGAGCACTTCCGCTTGCGCGATTTTCTCACGCACGATCAGGCCACGGTGTGGCCCAAGTATCTCGTGCTCCGTGAGCCGCTCGTCGACAAGCTCGAGTTGGTCCTGTCCGAGCTGCGCAACATGGGGATCCCGGCCAATCGGCTTCGTGTGATGTCGGGCTTCCGCACCCCGCAGTACAACCAGCAGGGCGTTGGTGCCGGTGGACGTGTGCAAGATAGCCGGCACCAGTACGGGGATGCCGCCGGTGTCTATGTCGTCAACGGCGATCGCGACTGGATGAGCGATCTCAATCGCGACGGTCGCATCGACGCGCGCGATGCGAAAGTCCTGGCGCAGGCCGCTGAAAATGTGGAACGCGACCATCCCGACCTTGTCGGCGGTGTCGGCATCTATCACGCGACCTCGGCCCACGGCCCATTCGTGCACATCGACGTGCGCGGCACCCGGGCGCGCTGGGGGGCGATGTGATCCGCCGCCGTGTAGCGCTGGCGCTGAGCGGGACGGCCGCGATCACCGCCGCCATCCTCTATCAGCCGCCGTCGGCACTGCTTGCCGGCTCCTCCGCCGAAAGTGCCAAGCGGGCCGTGCCGGTCGTGGAAGCGGCGCCGGAGTCGCACGGTGTCAGTGGCGACGTCCAGATGCATTTCGTGCGCGCCGGTGAACGCGTGGCGTTCCCCGTGCGCGTGCGTGGCAACGCGCAAGGCTTCACCTACCAGTGGATCGAAGTCCGCAGCAACAGTTCGGCCGACGTCGCGCGTCCGCTGCGTGGCGACACACTCCTCGCACCACTCACGCCGGGCTTCTACGAACTCGCCGTGACACGGGCTGGCGTCGTGCAGCGGATCACCGAGCCGCGTCTCGCCGTGTTGGTGCCCTTTGAGCTCAAGCTCGGGAGTACGCTCAACGGCTATCAGATCGGTCGCTATCCCGCTGAGTGGGCGCACGACGAGGAGGCTGAGCGTCCGGCCGGTTTCGCCGAAGTGCGCGAGGCCGATCTTGATCTGCAACTCACGCGACACATTAAAGTGCGCGACTTCGTCACGCACGATCGGCAGACCATCTGGCCGCGCTACGTGGCCGTCGATCCACGCGTGCTCGACAAGATCGAATTGGTGATGCGCGAACTGGCCCGTCGTCGTGGCGAAGAGCGCATGGATTTCGATGTCGAAGTGCACAGCGGCTTCCGCACCCCGATGCACAACTCCGATGTGGAAGGCTCCGCGCGCGATTCTCGTCATTTGTACGGTGATGCCGCCGACATCGCCATCGACGCCGACGGCGATGGCAAGCTCACGCTCTTCGATGCCTATCGCGTCGAACAGGCGGTCGATTGGGTGGAGCGGTTACATCCTGAACTGGCCGGTGGGCTCGGTGTGTACAGCAGCCGACGCTTTTCCACGCCATATTGCCATATTGACGCGCGCGGCGAACGGAAACGCTGGCGCGGCTGAGCCGTAGGGCAGGGCAGCCATCCTGTCCCGCCCGCATGTGCGTCCGAGAGGCGCCGGAGGTTCGATGAACCCGTACGTCCGCGATCGCATCAATCGCAAACTCGATACGCTCTCCGACGAGCGGTTGTATCAGATTCTCGATTACGTCGAGTTTCTGGAGTCCAAGTACGCCGAGAAGTCGGCACCGGTGGCCAACGTGTTCACGCGATTTGCCGAAGGGGTGGAGGACAAACTGCGCGCCGGTGGCGTTGCGGTGAGCACCGTCGCTGAGACCATGGGCTTCCTGAACAAGGCGATGGGCGTGCTGAACGGCGTCGCGCAGACCACCATGACCGTGGCGGGCGACGTGGTGAACGCGGCCAAGACGGCCGCCGATCAGGTGGGGGCTCCCCCGCCCGCCGCGCCGCCGGGCACGCAACCTGCACCTCCGGTTGTGCCGCCGACACCGCCCAGCGCGGCGGCGTAGCGCAATCGCCTGCTGCGCGCTGGTGGGACGCTGTCTTGAACCTGCGGCACCGAGGGAATACATGACCACGGAACGACACGAGCAGCTGCCGCCGGAACCGGCGCAGGAACGCCATTTCGCTCGCTTGGCGCGTGAGCGCGAGGCGGACCGTCGTGCCGGCCGTCCGGAACGTGGCCTGTTCACGGGGCGTGGTCCGAAGGAGACCTCGCGTCCCGAGGGAGAGGCCCCGCGTCGGTCGCGCCGCCCTCGTCCGATCGAGGAACATGAAGAACCGACGGCCCGTCCGCAGACGGGCATGAAGCGCTCCGTCGTGCGCGCGATCCGGCAGATTCCATCGTATGTGCGGCTGCTGGTCGGGCTGGTCGCCGACCGCCGGGTTTCGACGTTCGACCGCGTCCTCGTGCTGGCCGCCGCCGCCTATATGGTGTCGCCGATCGACTTCATTCCCGATCTCATCCCGTTTCTGGGTGAGGTCGATGATCTGTTTCTTCTCATGACCGCGCTGCAGCGTCTGGTCGCCAACGCGGGGCGCACCGTGCTGCTCGATCACTGGCGCGGCGACCCGGACGAACTCGACGACGTGAACCTCGCGCGGCTCGTCAGCGCTGCCGGGTTCTTCCTGCCGGCGCGGCTCCGCCGTCGCTTGCGGAAAATGGCAGGGCGCTGACCGCTGGACAGCGCTGCGGAGGCCGTCTACTCTTCAAGATGGCACCCTCGACGACAGAACACCTGACGCAGCAGCAGCCGCCCGCCGCCGACTCCACGTCGGCGAGCGGGCTTTCGCGTTCCCATACCAGCTCCCATTCCAGCAGCGCCGCGAGTGGCGCGCGGTCGCTCTCGCGTGTGCGAGACGATCTCGCCCTCACGTTCGACGATGTGCTCCTCGCGCCGCGTCATTCGACCACGCATCCGCGGGAAGTGAGTATCGCCTCGCGCTTCACCCGCGGCATCACGCTCAATGTCCCGCTCGCGTCGGCCGCGATGGATACCGTGACCGAGAGCGAGATGGCGATCGCGATGGCCCGGTTCGGGGCCATTGGCGTGCTGCACAAGAACATGTCGATCGACCGGCAGGCCGCCGAAGTGGATCGCGTGAAGCGCAGCGAAAGCGGCATGATCCTGAACCCGATCACCCTCTCGCCCACCGCGTCGCTTCGCGAAGCCGTGGCGCTGATGATGCGCTTCAAGATTTCGGGGGTGCCGATCGTCGACGCCAGTGGCCTGCTGGTCGGCATTCTGACCAACCGCGACCTGCAGTTCGAGCGCGATCTCGACCGCCCGCTGCGCGACGTGATGACGTCCGAGGATTTGGTGATCGCCCCCGTTGGCACCACGCTTGAGGAAGCGGAGCGCATCCTGGGCAAGCATCGCATCGAGAAGCTGCCCGTGGTCGATGAGCACGGTGTGCTCAAGGGCCTCATCACGGTGAAGGACATCCACAAGCGGCGTCAGTATCCCGACGCCAACAAGGACATCCATGGCCGCCTGCGCGTGGCCGCGGCACTGGGCGCCGGTGGCGACTATCTCGATCGCGCTCGCGCGCTCATTCAAGCGGGTGTCGATGTGTTGATCATTGATACGGCGCACGGGCATAGCGAAGGGGTGCTGCAGGCCACGGACAAGGTGCGCCAAGCCTTCCCCGAGGTGCAGCTGGTCGCCGGCAACGTGGCCACCCGGGCCGGTGCCGCGGCGCTGGTCGAGCGCGGGGTGGACGCCGTGAAGGTTGGTGTTGGACCGGGCTCTATTTGCACCACCCGCGTCGTGACCGGTGTCGGCGTCCCGCAGCTCACCGCCGTCATGGATGCGGTCGAAGGGGCTGGCGACGTGCCGGTGATCGCCGATGGCGGCGTGAAGTACTCGGGAGATATCGTGAAGGCGCTTGCCGCTGGTGCCTCGAGCGTCATGATGGGCTCCATGCTGGCTGGCACCGAGGAGAGCCCGGGCGAGTCGTTCCTGTTGGAGGGACGCCGCTTCAAGATGATCCGTGGTATGGGTTCGCTGTCGGCCATGCAGGATGGATCGGCCGACCGCTATTTCCAGGACGGCGAGATGTCCCCCAAGAAGCTCGTGCCCGAAGGCATCGAGGGTCGGGTGCCGTACAAGGGCGCAGTGGGCGACGTCATCTTCCAGATGATCGGCGGGCTCCGCAGCGGTATGGGCTATGTTGGCTGCGGCACGATCGAGCTGCTGCGCACGGAAGCGGAGTTCGTGCGCATCACGACGGCCGGCCTGCGCGAATCGCACCCTCACGACGTTACCATTACCCGCGAAGCGCCGAACTACTCGCTCTGAGCCTCGGCGTTCGATTGTCGGTCCCCTCCCCGAACGGATGTCCCGCACGGCCATCCGCGTCCCACCTCACCCTGTCCCTAACCCCCCTACCGATGGGAATCTGGTCCAAGAAGTCTATCACGGCGCTACGCGCCGAGGCTGCGAGTTCCGAGGGCGGCCTGAAGCGAACACTTGGCGCGCTCAACCTGACGATGCTGGGGATCGGTGCCATCATTGGCGCTGGCATCTTCGTCCTCACTGGAACCGCGGCAGCCAACTTCGCCGGCCCTGGCGTCTCGCTGTCCTTCGTTCTGGCCGGGCTGGCCTGTCTCTTTGCGGGACTGTGTTACGCCGAGTTCGCGTCGATGATTCCCATCGCCGGCTCCGCCTACACGTACAGCTACGCCACGATGGGTGAAGGCGTGGCGTGGTTCATCGGGTGGAACCTGGTGCTCGAGTATCTGTTTGCCGCGGCCACCGTCGCGGTGGGCTGGTCCGGGTACTTCAGCGCGATGCTGAGCAGCATCGGGATTCATGTCCCGGCGGCGTTCGCGTCGGCCCCGCTGACGGTGGAGAACGGGCATCAGGTGGTGCGCGCCTTCACCTGCGTCGACTCCACCACCGGTTCGACCCTGGTTGATGTGGCGACCAAGGCCGCCTTTGTGGCCCGCGACGCGTGCACGGCAGCGGGTGGCGAGGTCGTCAATGGCCTGATCAACCTGCCGGCCATCCTGCTCATTCTCGCGCTCACCATGCTGCTGGTGCGTGGCGTGCAGGAGTCGGCCACGTTCAACAACATCATCGTTGCGATCAAGATGGTGATCGTCTTGCTGGTGATCGGCTTCGGCTTCATGTACGTGAATACCGACAACTGGCATCCGTTCATCCCGGACATGGTCACGAACGCCGACGGCAGCACGAAGTATGGCATGTCGGGCGTGTTGCGGGCGGCGCCGGTGGTGTTCTTCTCGTATATCGGCTTCGACGCCGTGTCGACCGCGGCACAGGAAGCGAAGAATCCGCAACGTGACCTGCCCATCGGCATGATCGCCTCGCTGTTGATCTGTACGGTGCTGTACATCCTGATGTCGTTGGTGATGACCGGACTGGCCCCGTACACGGCGCTTGGCGTGGCGCACCCGGTGTCGGCTGCCCTTGAAGCGGTTCCGCAGCTCAAGTGGCTCGAGTACCTCGTGAACATCGGCGCCGTGGCCGGACTGTCGTCGGTCGTGCTGGTGATGCTCATGGGCCAGCCGCGCATCTTCTACACGATGTCGCGTGACGGACTGCTCCCGAAGATTTTCGCCAAGGTGCATCCGAAGTATCAGACGCCGGCGGCGTCCACGTGGATCGTCGGTATCATCGCGATCATCATTGCCGGCTTCTTCCCGCTTGGCCTGCTCGGTGAGCTGGTGTCGGGTGGTACGTTGGCGGCCTTTGCCACGGTTTGCATCGGTGTGCTCGTGCTCCGCAAGCGGTCGCCGGAACTCGAGCGTCCGTTCCGTACGCCGTGGGTGCCGCTCGTTCCCATCATGGGTGCCGGTGCCACGATGTACATGATGTATCAGCTGCCCGGGCTCACGTGGACGCTGCTCGGTATCTGGACGGCGATCGGCATGACCGTGTACTTCGTGTACGGCATGGGGAACTCGAAGATTGGCAAGGCGGATAAGGAACGTGGCGCCAAATGAGTGATGGCGTGCTGACGGCGTCGACGATCCGTCGCGACGCGATCGAGGCCTGGTTTGCAACGCTGCGCCCGGGGATGACGGTGGCGCTGTCGACGCATATCAACTCGGACGGCGACGGGTGCGGATCGGAGACGGCGTTGGCACGCCTGCTGGCCCAGCGGGGGATTCACGCGCGTATTGTGAATCCCACGCCGTGGCCGGTGATGTTCAACTTCCTCCTCGGTGATGACATCGAGGAGGCCAGCGCCCGCGGGGCCGCCGCCCTCGACGGTATCGACGCGCTGATCGTGCTGGACATCAATGACATCCGCCGACTCGGGCATCTGGCCGACACGGTGCGTTCGCTCACGGTCCCGATTTCGGTGATCGATCACCACGTGGCCGGCGACGAGCCGGTGGGCCAGATTGCGGTGGCTGACACCGCCGCCTGCGCCACTGGCGAATTGGTGTTCGACATCGCCATGACGCTCGGTCTCGACGTCACACCGGCGGTGGCGCAGTCGCTGTACGCGGCGATCCTGACCGACACGGGCAGCTTCCGTTTCAGCAACACGTCGCCGCGGGCGCACGCGATCGCGGCTGCGTTGCTGGCGGCCGGCGTGAACCCGGAAGAGATGTACCGACGCATTTACGCGCAGGTCAGCGTGGGGCGCCTGCAGTTGCTGCGCGAGGCCTTGGCCACGTTGCATGCCGATCCGGAGATTGGGCTGTCGTACATTTCGGTGGCCGCCGGTGCGATGGAGCGTTTCGACATCACGAGCGAAGAGCTCGACGGTATCGTGGAGCATCCGCGGTCGATTGCTGGCACGAGGATGGCGATGTTTTTTCGCGACCTCGGGCACGGTAAGGTGAAGGTTTCGTTTCGTAGCACCGGCTCCGTCGACGTGCAGCAGTTCGCACGTCGCTACGGTGGCGGTGGTCACGCGAAAGCTTCCGGGGCGTTGCTGACGGGGCAACTTGCGGAGGTGCAAGCGCAGGTAGTGGCCGACGCCCGTGCGTATCTGACGGGCGGGGACACCGCCTCGGCGTAGGGTCGCGAGGGGTCGCCGACGCCGCGTGCTACTTCCGCGGTTTTTGCTTGGCGATCTCGCGTGGGGAGAGGGTCGTGGTCGAGAGCCGGACAATGGCCGACGTCTCGTTGCCGATGTTGGCGAGGAACAACTGACCATCGGCGGAGAATGCGAGCGCGTTCGGCGTGAATGGCAGGCGCCTGGAGTACAGGTATTCGCCGGTGGTGGCGCGGTAGTAGTCCAGCAGTTGACTGGGCAGCAGCTTGGTGATGCCGGCTTCCACGACGAGGGTATCGCCGAGCTGCGTCGCACCGCGGGTGATCGCGTCCACGTCGGTTGTCATCGATGACTGCGTGACTGCTGTGGAGCCAACGCGTTCGCGGCGTTTGATCGTCGTCGTGACGATCGCTTCGCGCCCCGCCTCTCGATACGCAAAGCGCTTCGCCGCGCCATTCGGGGCGACGCTGTACCACGCGGCGCCGAAAAACGGGGTGACGGCCATCGCGCTACTGGTGCACCCGTCGGCCACGAAGGCGGAGTTCGCGAACGAGGGCGCGCGCTGCAGTTCGCGAGGCACCGGAAGCGCGGTCCGCGACAGCACTCTGCCCGTACTGTCGATCGTCGCGATCGCATTGACGGCGCCCATGTATTTCACCCGGAGGACGCCGCGCGGCAGCAGACACATCGACTCCACGGCGGGACCGTCGGCGATCTGGGTGGTCCAGAGAAATCGGCCGATGTCCGAGTAGATGGTCAGGCGACTCGTGGCCGCGTCGAGTACGCCCACGAGGAGTGGTGTGGTGGCGATGTGCGTCGGCCGTCTGAACTCTCCGGGCCCTTCGCCGGTGGGCTTGAGCACGAATCGCGTGGAACCGGACGTGATGTCGAGTGCGTGAACTTCCCGGGTGCCCAGATCGAGCACGATCACCGTGGATTGGGTCACGGCGAGCTCTCTCGGTTCCACCAGCAAGTCCGGTTCCTTGGGGCCGCCACGGATCCATTCACGCACGAAGAACGAGTCGGCGCGGAACTGGCGAGCTGCGGTTCCGCGCTGCGCGTGCAGAATCGCCGAGGAACAGCACAGGCTCACGGTGAGCGAAAGCGCGTGGGCAGCAGAGACGCGGGCAGGGCGGCGCATTCAAAGTTCCTCGATGAACGTGAGTCCTTCAACGATCCGGCGGAGGCCGGCCACTTCACGTGATGAGCGCGGACTCTGGGTGGCGAACCGCACGCGACCCTCCTGGTCGGCCACAAGTAGCGCTGGCGTCGTGGTATGTCCGAGGGCGGCAAACTGCTCCAGCACTGCTCGAGGGGCCGGGCGCAGCGGGATATCCGCCGTCCACGACGGGAGCTCCGAACGGATGGCCATCGAGTCTGCGACCGCGCCCGCGTACCAAATGACCGAGAGGCGGATCTGACGTCGCGATGCGCCGCGATGCAGCACGTGCAGCATGCGAAGGTTGCTCGAACAATCGCGCAGCTGCAGCAGCACCGCGGCGCGCACGTGTGCGGGCGGCAACGCGCCCGGTCGCGTGGGGGCGTCGTATTGCTGCATCGCGACGGGGAGTGTTCGCGACGGTATCGCTCGCGACGGTATCGCGCGCGCGGCGTCGAACACGACGCCGGCGAACGACACCGTCAGCCCCGCAATCACCCAATGCATCAGCGTCGGGGCGCGGGACATCACATCTCGCAGAGCAGGATGGTCTCCTCTTCGTCGCCGGAGCCGCGCATGCCGCTCAGGCCGGTGCCTGTGCTGCCGCCGCAGCTCGTCACCTTCGTCGGGTCGGTGGTGCCAGTCGATTTGATGTCCTTATACAGGGTCTTGTAGCCGGAGGTGCAGTTGGACGTAGTCCACTTGAATCCACCGCTCTGCATCAGGAGGTTGAAGTCGAAGCTGACACTCGTTTCGCACTTGGTGATCGGCTCCGAACCGCACGCTTTTTCTGTACCGACACCGCACACCGTCGGCGTCACCGTCGTCGCCTGCGCCCGCGCGCGCGCCACATCGACCGTGGCCACCGTGAACAGCACCGCGAACACGCCGAAGGCGGCGCGGGGAATGGTCATCATCATGACAAACCTCGGGATCTATCCGTGAAGTGGCGCGCCGCGGAGTGCGTCGCACCGGTCGCCGCGGCCCGGATCCGCGCGACGGAGCCACCATAGCGCCCCCGCGTGAGCGCACTGTCATCCAATTGGTGCCGGCATGGCCGTTCCACCGCCTGCTGGCCGTCGCGAACGGCATTCCGCCGCTTGGAGCGACCCGCCGAGGCGCCTACTTTTCTCCACGTAATCATCCCGACACCCCGACTCTCCAATGCAGCCTCTCATGGAGCGGATCACCGGCGCCCTCGCCGCGGTCCGCAACCCCCGTACCGGCGCCGACGTCATGGCCGCCGACATGGTGCGGGACATCGCCACCACGGTCGACGGCAAGGTGCGCCTCACGCTCCTGCTGGCCGCCGCCGACGACGCCACCCTCGTGCGTGATGTCCGCCAGGCCATCGAAGCGCTCTCGGGCGTGTCTGATGTCCGCGTTGATGTGCGCGACCCCGCGCAGGCCGAACCCACGCCGGCGCGCCGCGCGCCGACTTCCGCACCGACAGCCATGAATCAGCCGCAAGCGCCTGCCACCGGCGGTATGGGCCGCGCTCTCCCCGTCATGGATGCCGCCCCGAAGGCACCGCCCAAGGTCCCCGAGCCGGTGGCCTATCCGCAGCTCGGCCGCATCATTGCCGTGTCGTCGGGCAAGGGCGGCGTGGGCAAGAGCACCGTGGCCGTCAATCTCGCCGTGGCGCTCGCCAAGATGGGCAAGCGCGTCGGCATCATGGACGCCGACATCTACGGCCCCAATCTGCCCCTCATGCTGGGCGTGGATGCCGCCCCGTCGGTGGTGGACGAAAAGATTATTCCGCTCGAGGCGTACGGCATCAAGGTCATGTCGATCGGCTTCCTCATCGAGAAGGAGCAGCCGGCCATCTGGCGCGGCCCGATCGTGATGAAGATCCTTACGCAGTTCCTGAAGGACGTGGCGTGGGGACAGCTGGACTACTTCCTGGTCGATATGCCGCCGGGCACCGGTGACGCGCAGCTTTCGCTCGTGCAGGCCACGCAGGTGCACGGCGCCGTGATCGTGACCACGCCGCAGCAGGTGTCGGTCGGCGACGCGCTGCGTGGCGTGAAGATGTTCGAGCGCACCGCTGTGCCTGTGCTCGGCATCGTGGAAAACATGTCGTACTTCGAGAACCCCGAAACCGGCAAGCCGATCGCCGTGTTCGGCACCGGCGGTGGCGCGCGGTTGGCGGCGGAAACCAACCTGCCGCTCATTGGACAGGTGCCGCTCGATCCGCGCATTCAGGAGGGCGGGGATACCGGTCGTCCGATCGTCGACGCCGAGCCGACGTCGCGCGCGGCGAAGGAACTCGAGGCGATCGCGCAGCGTGTCGTGGAGCGGCTTGTCAGTATCTACGGCAGCTGAAGACAATGCCCCACGCGGCGCACTCGTCGGGGAGCCGTTAGCCCTCACGATTCGCCGCGTGGCGTTGCCGGCGGTTGTCGCGAATCTGCTCATGACCGCGTTTCACAACGTGGACACGTACTGGATCGGACGCTCGCTCGGCCCGGATGCCCTCGCCGCCGCCACGGGTTCGATTTTCTGGATCTGGCTGGTGATTTCGATCGGCGAGATGGTCAGCATTGGCCTCGATGCCATCGCTGCCCGTCGTCATGGCGAACGTCGCCCGTCGGAAGCGGCACGCACGATCAGCGAAGGGTTCGTGCTCGCCCTCATGCTAGGGGGCGCGATCGCGCTGGCCACGCCGTTCCTGTTGCACTGGCTCTTCGCCGTGATGAACACCGACGCCAGTGTCAGCGCGATCGGTCGCGAGTATCTCGGCACGTATCTGCTTGGCATGCCGCTCATCTTCGGCTTCTTCGCCGTCGATGCTGCGTTCCGCGCCAAAGGCGACACGCGCACGCCGTTGTATATCCTGGTGGTTACCACGGTATTCGGGCTCGTGCTTGACCCGATCCTCATTCGCGGCTTGGGGCCCGTGCCCGCGTTCGGTATTCGCGGCGCCGCGCTTGCTACGCTGGTGCCTCGCGGACTCGGCTGCATTGTCGGCGTGATGATCTTGCAGCGTCGTAGCATGCTGCGTTGGGCGAAGCCGCGTTGGGACGTGATTGCGAGTATCGCGCGCGTGGGCGCGCCGGCCGCGCTCACGGGCGTGGCATTCAGTGCGATCTATGTGGTGCTCACGCGCATCACCACGCAGTTCGGTACACCGGCCTTGGCCGCGCTCGGGCTGGGCTTTCGCATCGAGAGCGTGGTGTATGTGGTGTCGGTGGGCATGGGCGCGGCGGTGGCCGCGATCGTGGGGCAGAGCATGGGCGCCGACGATCCCGATCGTGCCGAACGCGCGGGGTGGACCGCCACGGCTATCGTGAGCGTCGTCGGTATGGTCATGGCGGGCGCGTCGTTTTTCTTCGCCGAAGACTTTGCGGCCATCTTCTCGACCGATCCGGCGGTGGTCGCCGAGGCGGCACGCTACCTGCGCATCGCCGCGTTCTCGCAGTTGTTCCTCGGCGCCGAGCTGGTGTTGGAGAGTGCGATGGGCGGGGCCGGGTGGACGTTGTGGCCGATGATCGGCTCCAGCATGATCACGTTGTCGCGATTGCCGATCGGCGCGTGGGCGGCGGCGCAGTGGGGCATCGGCGGCCTCTGGTGGACGCTGGCGCTGACCGCTGCCGCGCGCGGGCTGCTGATGGTGGCACTGTGGGGGAGTGGGCGGTGGCGGCGCGTTCGGGTCTGACGCACGTTACGACATGATCGCTCCTGCCATCACGTTACTCACCGACTTCGGCACCGCCGACGGCTACGTCGCCGAAATGAAGGGCGTCCTCACCACGCTGGCGCCCGGCATTCCGCTGCTCGATCTCACGCACGACGTACCGGCGCAGGATGTCGCGTTCGCGCGCCTCACGGTCGCGCGCTACTGGCGTCGCTTTCCGGTCGGCACCGTGCACGTTGTGGTCGTCGATCCCGGTGTCGGCACGGCGCGCGAGGCGATCGCGGTGTGCAGCGAAGGTCGATATTTCGTGGGGCCCGACAACGGGGTGCTTTCGCCGGCGCTGTTCGCGCTCGATGCGCGGGTGGTCTCGCTCGCGATCGACGCGCAGGCGTCGCCCACCTTCCACGCGCGTGATGTATTTGCGCCGGCCGCGGCGCAGCTGGCCCGCGGCGTGTCGCTCGAGATGATCGGCGAGTCGTTCACGCAGCCCGTGCGCCTGCGCACGCCGCCGCCACGCCGCACCGCCGATGGCGCCCTGCACGGCGAGATCCTCACCATCGACCGCTTCGGCAACGCGATCACCAATCTGGCGGCCCGCGACGGAGTGGCGGTACAGGTGGGCGGCCATCAGGTGCGCGTGGTGCGCACGTACGGTGAGGCGGCGCCCGGTGAACTGGTGGCGCTGGTGGGTTCCAGCGGCTTCGTGGAGATCGCCGTGCGCGACGGTCACGCGGCGGCCCGCCTGCGACTGTCGCGCGGTCAGGCCGTGGAGCTGGCACCCGTGATGCGTTGACATCATTCCAGTGATGCGTTAGCATCATGAATGCGCACGACCATCGATCTCGACGACGCACTCCTCCAGCGTCTCCGTGACACCGCCCACCGCGAAGGGGTGCCATTCAAGGCGCTGCTGCATCGCGTGATTTTGCGTGGCCTCGACGAAGCCCCGTCGGTCGCCCCGAAGCACTACGAGCCGCGCTCGTACAGCATGGGCCCGGTACGGGAGGGCTACGACCTCGTGAAGGCCAGGTGGATCGCGGACGATCTCGAAGACGAAGAGATCATCCGGAAAATGAACGAGGGGCGCTGAGGCGTGATCGTCCCCGACGTCAACCTGCTGGTGTACACGCTCAACCGCGACAGCCCGCAGTGCACGCGCGCGTGTGAGTGGTGGCGCAGGCTACTCAACGGCGATGAGCCAGTTGGTCTCACCTGGGTCACGGTGATGGGCGTCGTACGAATTAGCACGAACCCGCGGATCTTTCGCTCGCCGCTCGCGCTTGTTGACGTGCTCGCG
>JBBARJ010000039.1:0-15977 GCA_040399825.1 Gemmatimonas sp. | reverse complement strand
CATCCGTGGGTGTACTCAACTAAACCAGTCTCCTGAAAACCCGGGGCAGTTCACAGTGCCCTGCACCCGACTTAGTGCGCGCAATGGCGCGCGGATGGGGCGCGCGATGCGAAGAGACATACTCTCACCCATCAGTGAGCATCCGACGTTGCCACCCAAACACCGAGCGCTCTTCGTGATTGAACCATCGACAGTCGAAGCCGACCGCACTTTCGCGCAGCTCGCCGCACCATTTCAGGGCCACGAGATTGAATGGCGTGTTGCGCGCGCTGGCGTCAAACATGGTCGCCCATGGGCGCAGGTTCTCGCATATATCGACGCACGGGCCGCACGTGCGCGCTTAAATGCAGTTATGGGACCTGTCAACTGGACCGTCTCGTACGCGAGCAACCCCAGTGGAGGTGTTGTCGCGACGCTCTCACTCCGCATTAACGGCGAGTGGATCGCAAAACAGGACGGTGCGGACGCGACAGAGCGAGAGCCAGTAAAGGGTGCGCTCTCGGGTGCGTTCAAGCGTGCTTGCGCAGTCTGGGGCATTGGAGAACACTTGTACGACGTTGGCGAGTCGTGGGCAGCGTTCTCGGATACCGGTACCTATCGGGTGCAGATTGACGGCACGATGTATCGCTGGGATGCGCCAACGCTCGGCTTTACTGATCGCGCGAGTCTTGCAGAGGTGCCCCGCACGTCACGCATCGCGCGCACTGGTGAATATCAACCCGTCAGCGAGCCTCTCACAGGACCGCTCACTGCCGAAAGCGCAGGCCGTATCGTGATGCCGTTCGGAAAGCATCGAGGCCGCCCACTTAGCGAGATTGCGCTCGCTGATCTTCAAAGCGCACGAGATTGGGCGCTACAAAAGAGGCGCTCTTACCCCGCGTTCATGTCGGCTGTCGAGGTTCTGGTCGAAGCGAAGGCGCTTGCTGCATAGCGCGGGGCTCCGCCCCGCTACGCCCCGTCTGCCGGTCCTTCGGAACCAGTGCGAATCTCTTCATCGTCAGTTCGATTCTCACTCGTCAACCGGCGGCCAGCGGTGACCATTTGCGATGGCACGTGTGAGCCGGTCGTGCGTGTCCACCTCGCTGGATCGTTTCCACTGCCCGTCGCGTGCCCTTCCCATCCCTAATTGAAGCGCTTGGAACTCGAGCAGCGCAGTAACACTCGTAAATCCCTGTAGAAATCTTTTCTCGTCAGCGTTCGAGCTCAGGTTGGCTATCAGATGATGGACATCGAACAGCACGTCGAGACGCGTGTCCCAGTCGCGGATAAGCATTCCGCTGATGCGCGCGGGAAGGCGCACCGCGACGCGGATCCAAGCATTGCGTACCCGCTTCTGAGTGAGCCATTCAGGTACGCTGTGGCGCAGCGCTTGGAGCGACTCTTCGAGAGTGGGAACGACGGTCATGCGGCGGACCCGACGTCGCCGCGCCTGGACTCGGTCTTCGTCCTCGTATCGCTCCCCAGCCGTTCCGTAGCGATCCCAAGAGCCAAGCTGGTGTCCGTTTGCGCGCGCGTCCCGCCACTTAATGACGGCCGTTGCCGAACAGCCGAGTTCTCTCGCGACCTGACGGACGCCGGTGCCGGCGTCGAGGAGCGCCAAGGCGGTCCGACGGCGTTCGGACAGGGCCTGGGGGGTCATGCGAGGCCGGGACATTGCCAAAAACTGGTGGTGTTAACTTGTGCACACAAGGCAGAGCTAGCCTTACGCTCTGTAAATGACCTTCCCGCCCCGCCCCGCCGGCACGCCGACCAACCGAGCAGTTCGGAATACTCGCGCGAGCGCTGGAAGCCGGATTGACCTACGCCGAACGCCGTCCCCGTTCTCACGGTTCGCGCTGACGCATCAGTCCGCCGAGCTGCCGACTCGTCGCTCTGAGGTCTTGCAGTCCTCAACCGCACGGTGTGGCAAGTGCCGCGCGTGCCGGCAGCCCGGCAGCGCCAATGGTGGCGTTCGTGCGCGCTGCGTCCGGTGGGGAGTCTGACCGATGGGCCGTCCTCGTGCCATCCGTCCTCGCCATGCGGCCGACTCGCTCGATGTGCGCCCTGATGACGTGGTGCTCACGCCAGAGGAGCTCGCTCTTCGCCTTCGCGTCTCGTCGCGCACGCTGGCCCGCTCCGGCTGTCCCGCCATCGAACTACCGCAACGACCAGGGGCAACCGGTGCGCGCCTCCGGCGGCGCTACATCCTCCGCGTCGCCCTGGCGCACTTCTCCGCGCGGGTGCGTGACCCGCGCATCCTCTAGCCTTCAGGATTCGACATGTCTCTGCCACTCGCCAAGCAGCTCAGTGCCCAGGTCGACCAAACCGTCGGACGCTCGTGCAAACCTCGCCGCGCGCCGCGTCGCGAAGGACAGCCGATGTATACCGAAGCGCGTGGACGCCATTGGGAGATCTGGATCAAGGTTGCGCCCAAGGGAAAGCGGCGCCGCGTGCGCACGTGGATTCCGGTGAAACGGCATCCCGTGACTGGTGCCCCACTCAATGGCGAGTTGGCGTTGAGCGTGTACAACACCGTTGCCCGCCTTTGGGAATGTCCGCATCCCCGGTGGTACGTATTACAAGCGACCGCCGACGAAGGCGAGCATGGTGCGCTGCAGCGGTTGCACGATGCGGTTGTCGAGTCGGGACTAGCGGGCGCTGACGTGTTGGCTGCGTCCCTTGAGGACCGCGCGCAGACGGCGAGCGGCCACGTTGACTTGGTCCCGCTCGTGGAAGAGTGGGAGGTCTCCGCGCCGACGCGGCAGCGCGGCAAGGGCTCGATCTCCGCCACCACTCGGCTGCTCATGGTATCACGCGTGCTCAAGCTGTTCTCGCCTGACCTGTTGGCATGGCGAACAACCCGCTCGCTCGCCATTCGCGACGACCGGCCGATTCCTCCGAAGCCGAACGTCACGCCGTTCCTGCTCGCGGACTTCACCTGGGCGAAGATCCACGAGCACCTCGCGAAGTCGTATCGCGCCAAGCCCACAGTAGAACAGCGCGAAGCGCTCGCGCATAAGGATCCGATACGTCGGGAGCTCACGGAAGCGGCGCTTCAGGGGCAGGGCGCTGGTGCACTGGCGGCATTCAACGCGTTCGCGGTGTTCGCACGCTGGCTCGTGGCCTCGGGAGTAATCGCGGTTGATCCAACTGAGGGAAAGCCTCGCCCAGCAGACTCTCCGCCTGACTTGGCGTATCTCGACAATCACGAGGACATCGAACGGATCGCCACGCGCCTGGTTGCCCCGCTAGACGACATTTGGCGGGTCATGTGCGGGACCGGCATCGAGCCGTCTCCGGCTCTAGTTCTAGAAGTTGAGAAGGTGGAGGTGTTGGCAACGCCGGTTCTGCACGCGCACGGTACCAAGTCCCCGAGTCGAAAGCGCAATGCCGAGTACGGAGATCGTACGGCGCAGGCGGTCGAGCGCGCCCGCACGGACGCGGTCCGTAACGGACGACCGACGCTCTTCCCAACGCTCGACGAGAGGGGCGCCGGATCACGCGACACCGTCTCGCGAAGGACATTCGACGCGCGAGCGACGCCTTGGTCGCCGACCACCCTCAGTTTGCCGGGATCCACCTGTACAGCGCGCGGCACACTTTCGCGGTGATGGCGATCAAGGGCGGTGCGTCGTACCAGGAGGTGGCTCAGCAGCTCGGCCACACAACGGTGGCTATGGTGATCCGGCGCTACGGTCGCTACAAGTCGGCGCCCGGTCGCATCGCGGCGGCCATGAATTCGCACGCCGCGCCCAATGCCAACGAACTGCGACCTGCAGAAGCGAACGGGCACCGGGAGGGCGACCGATGAGTTGCGTGCGACCGGAGCAGAGTCATGCGACAGGTGGGCACTATCATGAAGTAGACGCTGCGTGAACATGAGGATTATGGCTTGCGCGCGGTTTTTAGAGACTGCTCCCCGCGGCGGCGAGCCGACCGACTGCATTTCCAAGGCATTTCCAAGCAGTTTAGAAACGTCGCCCTAAACTGACGTTTGAGAGGGAAAGGGGGCGGCGGGGGGGCTCGATGCACATCCTTGGTAAGGATGAGGTCACCGGTTCGATCCCGGTTGTGAGCTCTTACCGAAGCCCCCGCAACCACGCACGTGGTGGCGGGGGCTTCGTGTTGGTGCTCCTTCGGTGGCGCATTGACATAGGGGTGCGGGGTATCTCAATATCCATCACGGCGCCCTCGCGTCGGTCTACGCTTCCCCGGAGCGACACGGATGTCCGATACACCCCTGCCAGCCGCCGCCGAGCTGGCCCACGAGGCAGGCTGCGGCTGCGGGAGCCACGGTGAGAGTGGCCGGAAGGCGCTCGCCGTCGACCCCGACTCCAAAGACCGCAATCTCAAGCGGCTTCGCCGTATCGAAGGGCAGATCCGCGGTCTCCAGAAAATGGTCGAGGACGATCGTTATTGCGCCGACATCCTGACCCAGATCTCCTCGGCGCACGAAGCGCTCCGGTCCGTTGGCCGAGAGCTCATGCGGAATCACCTCAAGCATTGCGCCGCGTCGGCGATCGCCGCCGGTGGTGCCGAGCGTGACGCCATGTACGACGAACTGGTGGACATGATGTACAAGCACAGCCGTTGATGACGGCGCGTATTCTGTGACGTCGTGAGGACCGCGCGCGCTGGGCGATGAAGGGCGGCGCCCTTGTCAGCGGCACCCACTGAGCGTCCCGCGGTTCGTTGTTTGTTCGGGTTGCTGCGTGAGGGGGACTTGCAACCTGCTCCCAGCACGCGACTTGCGAGCACGTCCGGGTCGCACTACGTTGCAAGGCTCACCCCATTCGGGGGGAGATCCATCGGGGAGCCTGAAAACGGCTAAGCGCGCCCAGCGAATGCAGGCGGCGCACCCGGTGCAGAAGACGTCTGTGTGCTGTAGCACGGAGCCGGAACATGGCGCGCGAAAAGATCATTCTCGGTTGCACCGAGTGCAAAAACCGCAACTACTTCACGATGAAGAACAAGCGTCTTCACCCCGAGCGGGTGGAGTGGAAGAAGTATTGCCCTCGCTGCAATGCGCACAAAACGCATAAGGAAACGAAGTAGCGATGACGGCTCCCGTCGAGGTTTCCCGTCCGGGGCTCGGCACGCGGTTGGTCACGTTCTATCATGACGTGATCGCCGAGATGAAGAAGGTGACTTGGCCCGATCGCCCGCAGCTTCAGCAGGCGACGATCCAGATCATCATCTTTGTGCTGCTCCTGGGTGCGGTGATCGCCCTGGTCGATGTTGCGTTGCAGGCGCTGCTCGTGCGCCTGCCCGCGATGTTGCTCGGCCGCTGACCCCGCATATGTCCCTGTCGATGCTCGAGTACCGGTGGTACACGGTCCAGACCACGTCTGGGCACGAGAACAAGGTGCTGCGTCTGATCCAGCGAAAGATCGAGATGGATCCGGCCACCCCCGAAGATCGCCTGATTCGTCAGGCGCTCGTGCCTACGCAGGAAGTGGTGGAGATCAAGAACGGCAAGAAGGTGACGGTCGAGCGGAAGATCTTCCCGGGGTATGTACTTGTGGAGATGGTCGCGAGCCAGGACACCTTGCACGAAGTCAACGCCATTCAAGGCGTGATCAAGTTTGTGGGGAAGGAGAAGGAGCCGACACCGCTGCGTGACGACGAAGTGCGTCGTTTGCTGGGGCAGTCGGATCCGACCGAAGAAGCGCCGACGCGTGAGGAGATTCCGTTCCTCATCGGTCAGGCGGTGGCGATCACGGAGGGTCCGTTCGCCGACTTCAACGGTACCGTCGAAGAGATCCTGTCCGACAAGGGCAAGGTCAGGGTGTCGGTCAGCCTGTTCGGCCGGCCCACCAGTGTGGAGCTCGACTACTTGCAATTACGCGGGTACTGAGTTCTTCGCGGGACGTCGCGACCACTCGACGCGAAAGAATGTGGCAGCACAACCGCAGCGCCGGATAGTCCGGCCGCGGAACTTGCGATGAGGAAGACGCATGGCCAAGAAGGTCACTGGATTCGTCAAACTGCAGATCCC
The DNA here is from genome assembly GCA_040399825.1 of Gemmatimonas sp. Lineage (GTDB taxonomy): Bacteria > Gemmatimonadota > Gemmatimonadetes > Gemmatimonadales > Gemmatimonadaceae > Gemmatimonas. The sequence continues at coordinate 10,000 of JBBARJ010000039.1, read as the reverse complement.
TGCAGGCAAGGCGAACCCGGCGCCCCCAGTAGGTACGGCCCTCGGTCCGCAGGGTATCAACATCATGGGCTTCTGCAAAGAGTTTAATGCTCGGACGCAGGGCGGTGATATGATCATTCCGGTCGAGGTCACGATCTACGGCGACAAGTCGTTCACCTTCATTTTGAAGACTCCGCCGGCGGCGGAACTCATCAAGAAGGAACTCGGCGTTGCCAAGGGCTCGGGTCAGCCGAACAAGGTGAAGGTTGGTACGATCACGAAGGCGCAGCTCGAAAAGCTCGCCACCGTGAAGATGCCGGACCTGAACTGCGATTCGATGGAGAGCGCGATCGCCATGATGGCGGGTGCCGCGCGCTCCATGGGCATTGTGGTCAAGGATTGAGTCTCATGGCACAGAACGGGAAGAAGTACCGCAGCGCGAGCGAGCGCCGCGAACTCGGGAAGCCCTATGAGGCCAAGAAGGCGATCGATCTCGTGAAGCAGATGAGCTTCGCGAAGTTCGACGAGACGGTTGAAGTCGCGATCCGTCTCGGCGTCGATCCCCGCCACGCCGACCAGGTGGTGCGCGGCACCGTCGTGCTGCCCGAAGGAACGGGTAAGACGATGCGCGTCCTCGTGATCGCGGCCGGTGCCAAGGTGCAGGAAGCACAGGACGCGGGCGCCGATTACGTCGGCACCGAGTACCTCGCCAAGATCAAGGACGGCTGGTTGGATTTCGACGTGCTGATCGCCACGCCGGACCAGATGGGCCAGCTCGGCCAGCTCGGCCGCGTCCTCGGTCCTCGCGGCCTCATGCCGAATCCGAAGGCCGGCACGGTCACGTTTGACGTGGCGAAGGCGGTCAAGGAGTCGAAGGGCGGCAAGATCGAGTTCCGCGTCGACAAGGGTGGCAATGTGCACGCCCCGATCGGCAAGGTCTCGTTCGGCCCCGAGCAGCTCGCGACCAACCTCGCCGCGCTGATGGATACCATCGTTCGCTCGAAGCCGTCCGCGGCGAAGGGCGTGTACATTCGGAACGTCGCGATCTCGAGCTCCATGGGACCTGGCGTCACCATCGACACCACGCCGTACCGGTAAGAGGGAGACGCAACCATGAAAGCAAAGGCCAAGGCCAAGAAGAGCGACAAGCAGCACCTTGTTGACAGTCTGAGCGCGAAGCTCGGATCGGCGCAGGCGCTGTTTTACACCGACTTCACCGGTTTGAACGTGAAGCGCATGACGGACCTGCGTCGCCGCCTGAAGAAGGCTGGCGTCGAGTACGTCGTGATCAAGAATACGCTGGCGCTCCGTGCCGTTAACGAGAGCGGGCTGGTGTCCCAGCGTCTGAAGGGCCCGACGGGGGTGGTGGTGGCCAAGGATGGCATCACTGCGGCCAAGGTCCTCTCCGATTTTGCGAAGGAGAACGATCAGCGGCCGTCCGTGAAGGGCGGGATCTATGAGGGCAACGCCGTAGACGAAGCGATGGTCAAGAAGTTGGCCTCGCTCCCGACGCGCGACGAAGCTCTGTCGATCTTCGCTGGCTACCTCAACAGCATCCCGATGATGTTTGCCCTCGCCCTCGACGCCCGCAAGACGCAGCTCGAAGGCTCCAACTAAGTCCCCAGGCGTTCGCCTGATCACACGCCCCAGGCTCCCTGGGGGGCATTTACGGAGAGTACGACCATGTCTAACACGACCCTGAGCAAGGACGAGATCCTCGACGCGATCGGCGCGATGAGCGTCATCGACCTGTCGGAGCTCATCGAAGCATTCAAGACGAAGTTCAACGTCACGATCGCCGCGGTTGCGGCGGGCGGCGGCGGCGGCGCCGCCCCGGCGGCTGCTGTGGAAGAGCAGACGGAATTCACGGTCATCCTCAAGGAAGCCGGCGGCAAGAAGATCCAGGTCATCAAGGTCGTGCGCGAGCTGACCGGCCTGGGCCTGAAGGAAGCCAAGGACCTGGTGGACGGCGCGCCGAAGGCCGTGAAGGAAAACGTCACGAAGGACGAAGCCGCCGCAATCAAGGCCAAGCTCGAGGCCGAGGGCGCGACCGTCGAAGTCAAGTAAGGCGCTCGACCGTTCGTCGTTTTAACTGTAGTTCCGTCGTTGTAACGCTCCTCCCCGGGGGAGCTGGTCACCGAAAAGTGACCGGCTCCGTCGGGGACGGAGCGCTTTGCGCCTCCGGTCTCGCCGGATTCGGTGCGCCCCGTACGCGGGTGAGCCCCTAAGGATATGATGAACCAGATCTCGTTCGCGAAGCTCGAGACGGGCATGGATATGCCCCATCTGCTCGACATCCAGACGCGCGCCTTTGAGTCGCTGCTCCAACTGGATGCTGCCTCGCAAGAGCGCGAGGATGTTGGCCTCGAGCGCGTTTTCAAGGACCTGTTCCCGATCTCGGACGTCCACGAGAATTTCTCGTTGGAGTTCGTTCGGTACAGCCTCGGTGAGCCCAAGTACTCTGTCGCCGAGTGTATCGAGCGCGACATGACCTACTCGGCGCCTCTCAAGGCCACGTTGCAGCTGGTCATCTTCGAGGATACCGGGGACGGCAAGCGCCCCCGCAACATCATCGAGAAGGAAGTCTATCTCGGCGAGCTTCCGCTCCTGACCGAGCTGGGCACCTTCGTGATCAATGGCGCCGAACGCGTCATCGTCTCACAGTTGCACCGCTCGCCGGGCGTTGTGTTCGAAGAGAGCACACACCCCAACGGGCAACGGCTGCTCTCCTCACGCATCATTCCCTTCCGGGGATCGTGGGTCGAGTTCACCGTGGACATCCACGATGTGATCTACGTCCACATCGACAAGAAAAAGAAGTTCCCCGCCACGGCGCTGCTGCGCGCGTTCGGCTACGGAGAGAACCGGGACATCCTGCGCCTGTTCTTCGCCGAGCGCGAACTCGATCTCACCATGAAGCGTGAGACGCGTACCGAACTCCGTGAGCTGTTGGGCGCGATCATCGCCGAAGACATCACCCTCGAAGGTGAAGTCACGCCCGATGATGCGCCGAAGGCCAAAACGAAGAAGGCGAAGGCCGAGCGCGAACGCGCCGAGGCCGAGCTGCTGGTGCGTGAAGGAGACGAACTGACCGAAGAAGTGCTCAACCGCCTGGTGCGGCAGGGCCTCGACAAGGTCAAGGTCTTCGCCTCGTACACGCAGATCGACCTGCGTGACGAACAGGACGCGATCGACCGCGGCGAGCGTGAAGTGCGCCGCACGCTGGCGCGCGACGTCGTCGATGCCGACACCGGTGAGGTCGTGGCCGAAAAGGGCACCGTCCTCGTTGATGCCGTCATCAAGCGCATCCGCAAAGCCGACCTCACCAAGGTGCAGGTCTTCGTCGCCTCCGGCCGAGCCGAGTCGACGCTGATCAAGAATACCTTGGCCAAGGACCCGACGAAGCACGAGGAGGAGGCGCTCAAGCAGATCTACGCGCTTCTTCGTCCGGGCGACGCGCCCAACCGCGAGACGGCCAAGCAGGCGCTCGAGCGTCTGTTCTTCTCGCCCAAGCGCTACGACCTCGGTCGTGTCGGTCGCTACAAGATCAACCAGCGCCTGCGTCTCAACACGGCGATGTCGACGACCGTCCTCACGAAGGAGGACTTCGTCGAGATCATGCGGCAGCTCGTGGAACTCCACGAAGGCCGCGGTGATGTAGACGATATCGATCAGCTGGGTAACCGCCGCATCCGCTCGGTGGGTGAGTTGATCGCCAATCAGTTCTCCGTTGGTCTCTCGCGCATGGCGCGATTGGTCAAGGAGCGCATGTCGATCAACACCGATCCCGAAAAGATCTCGCTCGAAGATCTCGTGAATGCGCGGACCGTGTCCGCCGTCATTCAGGCGTTCTTCGGGTCGTCGCAGCTCTCGCAGTTCATGGACCAGACCAATCCGCTCGCCGAACTGACGCACAAGCGTCGTCTGTCGGCCCTCGGACCTGGTGGCCTCACCCGTGAGCGCGCCGGCTTCGAAGTGCGCGACGTGCACTACTCGCAGTACGGTCGCATGTGCCCCATCGAGACGCCGGAAGGCCCGAACATCGGCCTGATCACGTCGCTCGCCTGCTACGCCCGCGTGAACGATCTCGGCTTCATCGAGACCCCGTACCGCGTGGTAAAGGACAGTCGGGTGACCGGTGAAATCGTGTGGCTCGACGCGAACCGCGAAGAAGACGCGATCATCGCGCAGGCCAATTCCAAGCTCAATCCCGACGGGACGTTCGTCGACGATCTCGTGCTGTCGCGTAAGCGTGGTGACCTCCCGCTCACGCCGCCGGCTGACATCGACTACATGGACGTGGCGCCGGAACAGCTCGTCTCGATCGCCGCCGCGCTCATTCCGTTCCTCGAGCACGACGACGCCAACCGCGCGCTGATGGGCTCGAACATGCAGCGCCAGGCTGTGCCCCTGCTCAATCCGCGCACGCCGTTCGTTGGGACCGGTCTCGAAGCGACGGTTGCCGTCGACTCGGGCGCGGTGATCATCGCGCGCCGTCCGGGTATCGTGACCAGCGTGACGGCCGACGAGATCATCGTCGATGCCGGTCTCATCGGCGTGATCGATGCCGACCGCCCGCTCGCCCGACTCGGCCATCTCGATCGCTACCGGCTCAAGAAGTACTGGCGTACCAACCAGGACACCGCCATCAACCAGCGCCCGCTCGTGCGCATGGGGCAGACGGTGGCCAAGGGTGAAGTGCTGGCCGACGGTGCGGCAACCGAAATGGGTCAGCTCGCACTCGGTGCGAACGTCACGGTGGCGTTCATGCCCTGGTACGGCCACAACTTCGAAGACGCCATCGTGCTGTCCGAGCGCCTGGTGAAGTTCGACGTGTTCTCGTCGATTCACATTCAGGAGCTCGAGCTACACGTCCGCGACACGAAGCGCGGTCAGGAAGAAATCACGCGCGAAATCCCGAACGTCGCCGAGGAGTCGCTGGTCGACCTCGACGAGCGCGGCATCGTGCGCATTGGTGCCCAGGTGAAGCCGGGTGACATCCTCGTCGGCAAGATCACGCCGAAGGGTGAAACCGAGCTCTCCCCTGAAGAGAAGCTGCTTACCGCGATCTTCGGCGAAAAGGCCAAGGACGTAAAGGACAGCTCGCTCAAGGTGCCGCCCGGTATGGAAGGCGTAGTCATCGACGTGAAGATCTTCTCGCGCGTCGAAGACCAGGTCGTGGAAAAGGATCGTGGTGAGCGCATCGGTGAAGTGCGTCGTCTCGAGGGCGAGGAGAAGATCCGCGTCAACGAAGTGCGCGACATGGAACTGGCTGCGCTGCTCGAAGGCGAAACGATCTCGCTGGCTCTCCGGGCCGGCACGGTGGAAGAGGCGATTGCGGCCGGCACCACGCTGACGCAGGACAATTTGAACGGGCTGCGTTTCGCGACGCTCGACCTCAAGACGTTCCGCGTCGAGAGCAAGAAGGCCAACGATCGCGTGCGTGAAATCATCGACGCCGCGAACGAAGAAAAGGCCCGTATCGAAGAGCGCGCCGAAGAGCGCATCGACCGCATTCTGCAGCCCGATGAGCTCCCGCCTGGCGTGATCCAGCTGGTCAAGGTGTATCTGGCCGAGAAGCGGAAGATCTCGGTCGGCGACAAGATGGCCGGACGTCACGGTAACAAGGGTATCGTGGCGCGTATCGTCCCCGAAGAAGACATGCCGTTCATGCCGAACGGCCGTCCGGTGGACATCGTGCTCAACCCGCTCGGCGTGCCGTCGCGCATGAACGTCGGACAGATTCTCGAAACCCACCTCGGGTGGGCCGCGAAGCTGCTCAACTTCTACGCGAAGACGCCGGTATTCGAAGGCGCGAACGAGCGCGAAATCGGCCTGCTGATGAAGCTCGCCGGTCTCCGCTGGGCGCGCGAAACGCTCGAACTCGGCGCGTCGTCGTTCGACGCCACGCCGCAGGACGTGCGTCACCTGCTGTCCGACATCAAGCCGGATCGTCGTCTGCCGGACAAGGTCGAGCTGCTGGGTGATGCGAACCTGAACGACCTCGCCACGAAGGCCATGTCGGCCGAAACGAAGTCGCTGTTCAGCCGCGTGAAGGAGTTCGTCACGCAGGGTGCCCGTACTGTCGCCGAGCGCGAGCTCGAGGGCGTGCGTGCGTCACTGGCCATCCACCAGACCGCCGAGGGCGAGGCGGATGCCGATCTCAAGGCGGGCATGGCGGCGCTCGAGGCCGATGCGGCCATGAGCCCGGTGCAGACGCTCCTGCGTATCGGTCAGCCGGCGCTCGCCGCTGTGCTGGCCGGCAAGGATGTCGATGTCGACGCCGCCGGTTCGGAGCTCATTCGCTTGGCGGGCCTTACGCCCACGGGCAAGGTGCGTCTGCGCGACGGTCGTACCGGCGAAACGTTCAACGCGCCGGTCACGGTCGGCGAGATCTACGTGCTGAAGCTCAGCCACCTGGTCGACGACAAGATCCACGCGCGCTCGATCGGACCGTACTCGCTCGTCACGCAGCAGCCGCTGGCGGGTAAGGCGCAGTTCGGTGGACAGCGTTTCGGAGAAATGGAAGTGTGGGCGCTCGAGGCCTACGGCGCGGCGCACACGCTGCAGGAAATCCTGACGGTCAAGTCCGACGACGTGAACGGTCGAAGCCGTGTCTACGAGGCGATCGTCAAGGGTCAGAACCTGCCGGAGCCGGGCATCCCGGAGTCGTTCAACGTGCTGGTGAAGGAACTGCAGGCGTTGGGTATCAAGGTCACGCTCGGCGCCAGCGATGGCGGTGGTGGCGGCCTGATCGACGCCGGCGGCAACGGTAACGGCGGGGAGGAATAACCATGATCGACTTCCGCAGCTCGCGCGAAGCCCGCGCGTCCGCGTTTGACTACATGTCGGTCCGTATCGCCTCACCCGAGGAGATTCGCGGACCCAAGGACCCCAAGGAGCGCGAACGGCTGGAGATGGCCGGTTTGCGTACGTGGTGGTCGTGGGGCGAAGTCACCAAGCCCGAAACCATTAACTACCGTTCGTTCAAGCCCGAGAAGGACGGCTTGTTCTGCGAGCGCATCTTCGGTCCGGTCAAGGACTGGGAATGCCATTGCGGGAAGTACAAGCGCATCCGCTATCGCGGCGTGATCTGCGACCGATGCGGCGTGGAAGTCACGCTCAGCAAGGTCCGGCGCGAGCGCATGGGTCATATCGAACTGGCCGTGCCCGTTGCGCACATCTGGTTCTTCAAGACCCTGCCGTCCCCGATGGGCAACCTGCTCGACGTCACGCTCCGTGACCTCGAGAAGGTGATCTACTATTCGAACTACATCGTCATCGACCCGGGCTCGCAGGAAGTGCGTGAGCGCCAGCTGCTCGACGAAGACGAGTACCTCACGCTGCGCCAGAAGGCGAAGGCCGAAGGCGACGCGGCATTCCAGTGCGACATCGGTGCCCCCGCCGTCCGTGACCTGCTGAAGCGTCTCGACGTCGACAGCACGGCCGAGGAACTGCGCGCGTCCGTCGTGGGTGAGACGTCGCAGCATCGCAAGAAGCAGATGCTGAAGCGCCTGAAGATCGTCGATGCTTTCCGCACCAGCGGCGAGGGCGGAGAAATCCGCAACCGTCCGGAGTGGATGATCCTCGACGTGATTCCGGTGATCCCGCCCGATCTGCGGCCGCTCGTGCCGCTCGACGGTGGACGCTTCGCGACGTCCGACTTGAACGACTTGTACCGTCGCGTCATCAACCGCAACAACCGTCTCCAGAAGCTCATCTCGCATCGCGCGCCGGAAGTGATCCTGCGCAACGAGAAGCGAATGCTGCAGGAAGCGGTCGACGCTTTGTTCGACAACGGCCGTCGCTCCAAGGCGATTCGTGGCCGCGGCAAGCGTCCGCTCAAGTCGCTGTCCGATATGCTCAAGGGCAAGCAGGGCCGGTTCCGTCAGAACCTGCTCGGCAAGCGCGTGGACTACTCGGGCCGTTCGGTTATTGTCGTGGGACCGGAGCTCAAGCTGCACCAGTGCGGCTTGCCGAAGGCCATGGCGCTCGAACTCTTCAAGCCGTTCATCATCCACAAGCTGGTGGAGAGCGGTGAAGCCGAGACCGTGAAGCGCGCCAAGAAGATCGTGGAGCGCGAGAACGCGATGGTCTTCGAAGTGCTCGAAGGCATCATCAAGGATCACCCGGTGCTGCTCAACCGCGCGCCGACGCTTCACCGTCTGGGTATCCAGGCGTTCGAGCCGGTGCTCGTGGAAGGCAAGGCCATTCGTATTCACCCGCTCGTCTGCGCGGCGTTCAACGCCGACTTCGACGGTGACCAGATGGCCGTGCACGTCCCGCTCTCGTTCGAAGCCCAGATCGAAGCGCGTGTGCTCATGCTCTCGTCGAACAACATTCTGAAGCCGTCCGACGGACGCCCGGTGGCCGAGCCCTCACAGGACATCGTGCTGGGCTGCTATGTGGCGACGAAGGCGCCGACGAGTTTCGACACGATCACGATGAAGGACCCGGTAGCGGTCGCCAAGCTCCCGTCGATGACGACCATCGCGGAAGTGGAAATGGCGATCGCGAACGGCCGCGCCACGTACCAGACGCCGATCCGCTGGCTCGACAAGACGGACGAGGGCGTGACGTGGATCCCGACGACCACCGGCCGCGTGCTGTTCAACGCGATCGTGCCGAAGGGGCTGCCGTTCCTGAACAAGGACATGAAGAAGAAGGCCCTCGGCGAACTCGTCTTCCAGAGCTACCGGAACGCCGGCCTCGCGGAAACGGTGGCGCTGCTCGATCGCCTGAAGGAGTTCGGTTTCCGCAACGCGACGCGCGGCGGTGTCTCCATCGGTATCGAAGACCTGCACATCCCGAAGGAAAAGGAAACGCTGCTCAAGGAAGCCTCGGAGCGTGTGGAGCGCTTCCAGCGCGCCTACGCAACGGGCAACATCACGAACGGTGAGCGCTACAATAAGGTCATCGATACGTGGACGCACGCGAACACGGACGTTGCCGACGCCATGGTCAAGACCATGCGCGAATCGCAGGGCGGCTTCAATCCCGTGTTCATGATGTTCGACTCGGGCTCTCGTGGCTCGCGCGACCAGATCCGTCAGCTGGCAGGCATGCGCGGCCTCATGGCCAAGCCGCAGAAGAAGCTCACGGGTGGTATCGGCGAAATCATCGAAAATCCGATCAAGTCGAACTTCCGTGAAGGGTTGTCGGTGCTCGAGTACTTCTCGTCGACGCACGGCGCCCGTAAGGGTCTGGCCGACACGGCACTCAAGACGGCCGACGCCGGTTACCTCACGCGTCGACTGGTCGACGTGGCGCAAGACATGACGATCCAGGAAGAGGATTGCGGGACGATCCTCGGCCTCGACACGGCAGCGCTGAAGGAAGGCGAAGACGTGATCGAGCCCTTGGCCGAGCGTCTCGTTGGCAACGTGGCGGCTGAGGACATCCTCGATCCCATGGAACGCGACGAGGCCGGGCGTCCGCTCATGCTGGCGGAAGCGGGCACGCTGATCTCGGAAGAGACGGCGCAGATCATCGAAGATTCGGGCATCGAAACGGTGAAGATCCGTTCCGTGCTCACCTGTGAAGCGAAGCGCGGCCTGTGCCGCATGTGCTACGGCCGCAACCTGGCCACCATGCAGATGGTGGACCTGGGCGAAGCGGTCGGCATCATCGCGGCGCAGTCCATCGGCGAGCCGGGTACGCAGCTGACGCTCCGTACCTTCCACGTCGGTGGTACGGCCTCGCGTATCGCCGAGCAGACGATCAAGCGTGTGAAGTACGACGGTGACATCGTCGAGTACGGCGACCGCCTCGTGTACGTCATCAACAAGGACGGCGACAGCATCGTCACCTCGTACGAAGGCGACGTGAACATCAAGTCGGCGAAGGATGGACACGTGCTCGCACGCGTTCAGGTGCCGCTCGGTGCCACGATGCTCGTGCCCAACGGCGGCAAGCTGGTGCGCGACGAAGACCGTCGCGATGCCCGCCTGTTCTCTTGGGACCCGTACACCAACCCGATCATCGCCGACGTCGAGGGCACGATTCGCTTCGTGGACCTCGT